>NZ_JMKT01000010.1 GCF_000686525.1 Desulfonatronovibrio hydrogenovorans DSM 9292 | reverse complement strand
AAATCCTTAAAAGTAAATAGGGGGAAGAGATGGGAAAGGCAAAGTTTGAGCGGAAGAAGCCGCATGTTAATATTGGCACGGTGGGTCACATTGACCATGGCAAGACCACATTGACTGCAGCCGTCACCAAGGTATTGAGCATGAAGGGTGGAGGTAGTTTTGTAGCTTTTGACCAGATTGACAAGGCACCTGAGGAAAAGGAGCGTGGGATCACGATAGCCACGTCTCATGTAGAGTATGAGACAGACAAGCGTCATTATGCTCATGTGGACTGCCCTGGTCACGCTGACTATATCAAGAATATGATAACTGGTGCAGCTCAGATGGACGGTGGTATTCTGGTTGTTGCCGCCACAGACGGTCCTATGCCTCAGACTCGTGAGCATATTCTTCTAGCCCGTCAGGTAGGAGTTCCCAGTCTGGTGGTTTTTTTGAACAAGGTTGATCTTGTAGATGATCCAGAGCTTTTGGAGTTGGTAGAGCTTGAGGTTCGGGAGCTTTTGACCAAGTATGGTTTTCCTGGAGATGATACTCCAGTGGTTCATGGCAGTGCTTTGAAGGCTTTGGAGTCTGAGAGTGCTGATGCAGATGATGCCAAGTGCATATGGGAGCTTATGGATGCCTGCGATTCATTTATTCCTGAGCCTGAGCGTGACATAGACAAGCCTTTTCTGATGCCTATTGAGGATGTATTTTCCATCTCTGGTCGGGGTACGGTTGTTACCGGCCGTGTAGAGCGTGGGATTATCAAGGTAGGCGACGAGGTGGAGATAGTTGGTATCAAGGATACTCACAAGACGGTTTGTACCGGTGTTGAGATGTTCCGCAAGATTCTGGATCAGGGTCAGGCCGGAGACAATGTTGGGGTTCTTTTGCGGGGTATCAAGCGAGATGATGTTGAGCGTGGTCAGGTATTGGCAGCGCCCAAGTCCATCACCCCTCATCGTCGATTCAAGGCAGAGGTATATGTGTTGAGCAAGGAAGAGGGTGGTCGTCACACTCCATTTTTCAGCGGTTATCGTCCGCAGTTTTATTTCAGGACCACAGATGTGACCGGAGTGGTTACCCTTCCTGATGGTGTAGAGATGATCATGCCTGGCGACAACACGACATTTGATGTTGAGATGATCGCGCCCATCGCTATGGAGCCCGGTCTTCGTTTTGCAATCCGCGAGGGCGGCCGGACAGTTGGTGCCGGTGTTGTCTCGGAAATTACGGAGTAACGAAATGGTAACCATGAACAGCGAAAGGATCAGAATCAAGCTTCGGGCCTACGACTATAGGATACTTGATAAGGCCGTGGCCGAGATAGTCGACTCAGCCAAGAATACCGGTGCCGGTGTTGCCGGCCCAATTCCTTTGCCTACCAGGATACACAAGTATACAGTAAATAAATCCGTCCATGTTGATAAAAAATCCCGAGAGCAGTTTGAAATGAGAATTCATAAACGTCTGCTCGATATTCTTGAACCCACGCAGCAGACTGTGGACGCCCTTGGCAAGCTCAATCTGCCTGCAGGCGTTGATGTTGAAATCAAACTTTAGGTGAGGAACAATGAAGCGCACTATAGGTCTTATTGGAAAGAAAATAGGCATGACCAGCCTGTTTGCCGACGATGGAACCCAGGTTGCTGTTACAGTGATCCAGGCAGGGCCATGTCCGGTTGTGCAGAAGAAGATGGCAGACAAGGACGGGTACAACGCTGTTCAGGTTGGTTTTGATCAGATCCCTGGCCATAAGTTGAATAAGCCCCAGCAAGGACACCAGTCCAAGCAGGATAAAGGATATTTTAGGATCCTGCGTGAATTTGCCATTGATAATGTGGATGAATTTGAAACCGGCCAGGAAATTACGGCTGAAATATTTAAACCCGGTGACAGGGTTAGGCTTACAGGTACTTCTAAGGGAAAGGGCTTTGCCGGTGCCATGAAGCGGTGGAATTTTGCCGGTCTTCCAGCCTCCCACGGGCATGAAAAAGTGCACAGGTCTACTGGAGCCATTGGTCAGTGCGCCTATCCCGGTAAAGTTTTCAAAGGTAAGAAAATGCCAGGGCAGATGGGCAACAAAAAAGTCACTTATTCCAGCACTGAGGTCCTTATAGTCAGACCCAAGGACAATATAATCATTGTTAAGGGTCAGGTTCCTGGGCCCACCAATGGAATAGTCGTACTTCGAAAGCAGAGTTAAGGTGAATATGATGATAAATACAAAAGTATACTCCAAGGATAACCTGGAAGTAGGGGAAATTCAGCTTTCAGAAGATGTTTTCTCTGTTGGGATCAAGCCTCAATTGATGCATCTGGCTGTCAGGTCTCACCTTGCTGCTGTTAGATCAGGCACGGCTGAAGTGAAAAACAGGGCAAAAATATCTGGCGGAGGCCGTAAACCATGGCGACAGAAAGGAACTGGCAGAGCCAGGGCCGGTTCGGGCAGGTCTCCCTTGTGGAGGGGAGGAGCCATAACCCATGGTCCCCAGCCCAGGGATTACTCCTTTAAGATCAATAAGAAAGTCAGAAGGCTGGCCCTTAAAATGGCCTTGAGCAGCAGGCTGGCTCAGGAAAAGCTGAAGATAGTTGATGACCTGGATATGCCTGAGGTTAAGACTAGGCAATTTGTTGAGATGAAAGGGAAATTGGAGCTAAAAAAACCCTTGATTGTTACAGGTAAAAAGTATAACAATCTTGAGCTTTCGGCCCGTAATGTCAGGGGTGCTCAAGTAGTAACTCATGATTCAGTAAATATTTACGATATCCTGAGACACAATGAGCTGGTAATGGATAAACAGGCAGTTGAAGAACTGCAGAAAAGGTTGAGCTAAGATGCACAAGACGCAGGTCCTCATAAAACCCTTGGTTTCGGAAAAGTCCACGGCGATCAAGGAAGTTCAGAATCAAGTTGCCTTTGTGGTCCATCCCGATGCCAATAAGTATCAGATAAAAGAGGCTGTTGAAGCTCTTTTTAATGTCAAGGTGGATAGGGTTAATGTTATCAGGCGCAAGTCCATCCAGAGGAAAAGATTCGGTCGTCCTACCGGGCGGGTATCGGGTTTTAAAAAGGCTTATGTGTCCTTGGCCGCAGGCGAGAAAATAGAATTTTTCGAAGGGGTATAACTAATGGCCATTATAAAGCTTAAGCCAACATCGCCGGGCAGGCGTTTCCAGACAGTATCCGACTTTGCGGATATAACCAGCACGTCTCCTGAAAGGTCCCTTGTCAAAGGGCTGCCCAGAAAAAGCGGCAGGAACAGCTATGGAAGGATTACTTCCAGGAGAAGAGGGGGCGGCAGCAAGCGCAGATACAGGACCATAGATTTCAAGAGAAACAAATTTGACATTCCAGCAAAGGTTGTTTCCATTGAATATGATCCCAACAGGAGTGCACGCATTGCCCTTTTGTCTTATCTTGACGGGGAAAAGAGGTACATCCTGGCACCTGTTGGACTGAAAGTCGGATCTGTAGTTCAGGCTGGTGAAAAAGTCGACATTCAGCCCGGGAATGCCTTGCCTCTTTATAAGATTCCTGTAGGAACTGTCATCCATAATATTGAGCTTACACCTGGCCGAGGTGGACAGATGGCAAGGTCTGCCGGTACCTATGCTCAGCTGGTAGCCAAGGAGGGCAAGTATGCCCTGGTTAAGCTTCCGTCTGGTGAGGTCAGAAATGTTCTGTCTTCTAATATAGCTTCCATAGGTCAGGTTGGAAATGTGGAGCATGAGAACATTTCCATAGGTAAGGCCGGCCGAAATCGCTGGCTGGGAAGAAGGCCCAAGGTTCGAGGCGTTGCCATGAATCCCATTGATCACCCCCTTGGCGGTGGTGAAGGAAAGAGTTCTGGTGGCCGTCATCCTGTTTCTCCTTGGGGCTGGCCAACCAAGGGGTACAAAACCAGGAGCAGGAAAAAGGCTTCTGACAGGCTAATCATTAAGAAGCGAACCAAGAATTAGGAGTCTTTATGCCTAGATCAGTAAAAAAAGGTGCTTTTATAGATGAGCATCTGCTTAAAAAAGTTCAGGTGGCCAACGAGGTTCAGAGTCGCAAGGTGATCAAGACCTGGTCCAGAAGGTCTACCATCATTCCTGAAATGGTTGGCCTGACCTTTGCGGTTCATAATGGCCGCAAGTTCATTCCGGTTTTTGCAACGGAAAACATGGTAGGTCACAAGCTGGGAGAGTTTGCACCCACCAGGACCTTCTTCAGTCATGCCGGAGACAGAAAGAGTCAGGCTAAACGTAAATAATTCTATGCGGGAAAAAAATGGAAACTAGAGCTATCGCCAGATATATCAGGATTTCTCCCAGAAAGGCGCGCCTTGTTGCGGATAACATCAAGGGAAAGCCTGTGGAGGATGCACTGAACATTCTCAAGTACACGCCCAAGAAGGCGGCTGGACTTATCAGTAAGGTTCTGCACTCGGCCCTGGCTAATGCCGAGCAAAACTACAGCCTTGATATTGATAATCTGTTTGTTAAGCAGGTCAGGATTGACGAAGGCCCAACCTGGAAAAGGATTAAGCCCAGAGCCATGGGCCGGGCAAACAGGATACTTAAGAGAACCAGTCACATCACCGTTGTTGTGGACGAGCTATAGGAGGGTTTGGTCTTGGGACAGAAGGTACATCCATATGGATTTCGAGTAGGATACAATAAAAACTGGCTGTCAAGGTGGTTCAGCAGGGCCAGTTATCCCAAGTTCGTGTACGAGGACAGGAAGATCCGTGACTATGTAAAGTCCAAGCTTTACCATGCAGGCATTTCCCGTTTGGAGATTGAAAGGGCTGCAGACAAGATAAGGCTGATCATCCTGACTTCCAGGCCTGGTATTGTTATTGGAAGAAAAGGCGTTGAGATTGAAAAGCTCAGGGCTGACCTTAAGAATAAATTCGGCTATGATTTTTCCCTGGAGGTCAACGAAGTCAGGCGCCCGGAAGTAGATGCTCAGCTGGTGGCTGAAAATATCGCACTGCAGCTTGAGCGAAGGGTTGCCTTTCGCAGGGCCATGAAGAGATCCATCAGTCTGGCTTTGAAATTTGGAGCGCAGGGGATCAAGATATCCTGTTCCGGCCGGCTGGGTGGTGCAGAGATTGCCAGGACTGAATGGCAAAGAGAGGGGCGTGTTCCATTACATACCTTGAGAGCCGATATTGACTATGGTTTTGCTACGGCCAAGACGACCTACGGAATCATTGGAGTTAAGGTCTGGATATATAAAGGCGACATCTTGAATGAGGTTAAATAATCATGCTAAGCCCGAAAAAAGTTAAATTTAGAAAGACTCACAAGGGTCGTATCAAGGGAAAGGCTCAAAGAGGCAGCGAAATAAGTTTTGGAGAGATAGCCCTAAAGGCTGTTGAGCCAGGCAAGCTGACCAGCCAGCAGATTGAGTCAGCCCGTGTGGCCATGATGCGGCACATCAAGCGTGGAGGGAAGGTTTACATCAGGATATTTCCGGACAAGCCCATTACTGCCAAGCCTGCTGAAACGCGACAAGGTAAAGGTAAGGGTTCCCCTGTGGGCTGGTGTGCTCCAATCCGGCCTGGACGGATCCTTTATGAAATCAGGGGTGTTAACCTTGAACTTGCCAAGGAGGCCTTGATCAGGGCGTCCTATAAGCTGCCGGTTAAAACCGTCATAGTTGAGAAGGAGTGGTAATCAATGAAGCCACAGGAAATAAGAGATCTTTCAGGCTCTGAACTGCAGGAAAAGCTCCAGGATTTTCGCCAGGAGCTTTTTAATCTTCGATTTCAGCATTCAACGGCCCAGCTGGAAAACACCCAGCGCCTGGCTCAGGTGAAAAAGATCATCGCAAGGATACTAACCATCATCAATGAGAAGAAAACGGGTACAGGCCATGGAAAATAACACAAAAAAAACCAGCAATAAGCGCAAGCTAGTTGGTTTTGTTGTCAGTGACAAGGCTGACAAGACCATCGTGGTCAGCGTTGAGACTCTTATTCAGCATCCGCTTCTGAAAAAATACATTAAGCGAAAAAAGAAGTTTATGGCCCACGATCCGGCCAACGAGTGCGCCATAGGGGACAAAGTGCAGATTATTGAGCACCGGCCAATCAGTGCAAGAAAGAAATGGCATCTGAATAAAGTGATAGAAAAGGCAGTCTAGGGGTAAATCCATGATACAAGTACAGACCACTCTGGATGTAGCAGATAATTCCGGAGCAAAAAAAGTCGGATGCGTGAAGGTGCTGGGCGGAAGCAAGAGAAGATATGCTTCTGTTGGTGACATCATCGTGGTGTCTGTGAAAGATGCAATGCCCCACGCCAAAGTTAAAAAGGGTGAAGTCTACAAGGCAGTAATTGTCCGGACAAAAAAGGAAATCGGTCGACCTGACGGATCTCATATCAGATTTGACAATAATTCTGCTGTGCTGCTCAATAAGAGCATGGAGCCCATTGGAACCCGTATTTTCGGACCGGTGGCCAGAGAACTCAGGGCCAAGAATTTTATGAAGATTGTTTCCCTGGCACCTGAAGTATTATAAGGTGATTAGTATGAAAATCAGACAAAACGACAAGGTCATGATTGTTTCCGGCAAGGATAAGTCCAAGATCGGAAAGGTGGTCAAGATCTTAAGCAATGACAATAAAGTGCTAGTTGAGGGTCTAAATAAGGTCAAAAGGCACGTAAAGCCCAACCCGTACAAGCAGGAGCAGGGAGGTATCAAGGAAATTGAATCTCCGGTCCATGTCTCTAATGTTAGAGTAGTGTGCGATGCCTGCGCCAATCCAACAAAGATTGGCTACAGATTCACCGAAGACGGGAAAAAAATTCGTTACTGCAAAAAGTGCGATGAAAACTTCTAATGAGGTTTAGATCATGATCAGGCTGGAAAAGATATACAGGGAAGATATTTCTCCCAAACTGCTTAAAGAGTTTAACTACAAGTCCCCCATGCAGATTCCTGGAGTCAGTAAGGTTAACCTGAACATGGGGCTTGGTGAGGGAAGCCAGAACAACAAGCTGATCCAGGATGCTGTTGCTGAGCTTACACTTATCGCCGGCCAAAAGGCTGTCATATCCAGGGCTAAAAAATCCATTGCTGCATTTAAGCTCAGAGAGGGAATGCCAGTAGGCTGTTTCGTCACCCTCCGAAGAGAAAGAATGTGGGCCTTTCTGGATAAATTGCTCAATGTAGCCCTGCCCAGAGTAAGGGACTTCAGGGGAGTCCCGGATCGGGGATTTGATGGAAGGGGTAATTTCACCATGGGTATCAAAGAACATACAATTTTTCCGGAAATAAGCCTGGATAAGATTGAAAGGCCCAAAGGGATGAACATAACTATAGTGACTTCCGCTGAGACAGATAAGGAAGGAAAAACCCTGCTCACCCTACTGGGCATGCCGTTTAAAAAGTAAGGAGGACCACCTTGACTAGAACATCATTAATGGTGAAAGCCCAGCGGAAACCCAAGTTTTCATCACGTAAGTATAATAGATGTCCCATCTGCGGCAGGCCCAGAGCTTTCATGAGAAGATTCGGCATATGCAGGATTTGTTTCAGAAACATGTCCCTGGCTGGTGAACTGCCAGGCGTACGTAAATCAAGTTGGTAGAATTCCAGAGAGGTAGACAATGCCAGTTGTAGATCCCATTGCGGACATGCTTACACGTATCCGAAACGGCCAGATGGCCCTGCATCAAAGTGTGAATATTCCCTTCAGCAAGGCCAAGATTTCCATTGTTGAAATTATGGCTAACGAAGGTTTTATCTCTGATTATAAGATTGAAGACAGCAGTATAGTTGTAGATCTTAAATACAAAGGCAGCAGACCTGTTGTTAAGGGAATGAAAAGGATCAGTAAGCCCGGTCGAAAGGTTTATGTTCCGGTCAGTGAGATTCCTGCAGTCCGTAACGGCTTGGGGATATGTATTTTGTCCACCTCCAAGGGAGTGCTTGAGGGTGGTGAAGCTCATAAACAGAACGTGGGCGGTGAGCTCATTTGTGAAATATGGTAGGTTATTAAAATGTCACGAATAGGAAAAGAGCCCATTAGCATACCTGCAGGAGTAGAGGTCAAGACAGAGACGAGCCAGGTCAGGATCAAAGGACCCAAGGGCGAACTCATGGTTGACCTTCATCCCAAGATTAAACTGGCAGTTGAAGGGAATATAATTCAGCTGGACAAACTTGATAACACCAGGATTGCCAGAGAGCAGTGGGGACTTCGCAGGTCCTTGGTCAATAATGCAGTAGTAGGTGTTTCCAAAGGCTTTGAAAAGACTTTGGAGGTTGTTGGAGTCGGCTACAAAGTTGATCTTCAGGGAAAGACAATTGTCTTGAACGTTGGATTTTCTCATCCGGTGAAGATTGATCTGCCCAAGAGCGTTAATGCCAAAGTTGACAAGAACAAGATAACTTTAAGCGGCATAGACAAGCAGGAAGTCGGTGAACTGGCTGCGGTCATACGCAGGATTCGTCCTCCTGAGCCTTACAAGGGCAAAGGAATCAAGTATGAAAACGAACAAATCAGACGCAAAGCCGGTAAATCCGGTGGTAAATAGCAGGTAATGCCATGAAAATCAGTAAAAGACAGTCCAGACTAAAAAGAAAGTACCGGATCCGGAAGAAAATCAACGGTACTGAGTCCAGACCCAGGCTTGTTGTCTTCAGGTCCAACAAGCACATTTATGCCCAAATTGTTAACGACGAAAAGGCAGTAACCCTGGCTTCCTTTTCATCACTCAACATTGACGGTGGATCACGGCTTAACCTTGAAACTGCCAAGACAGTCGGCAAAATGATCGGTGAAAAGGCAAAAAGTCAAAATATCGAAACTGTTGTCTTTGATCGAAACGGATACTTTTACCATGGCCGGATCAAGGCACTGGCAGAAGGTGCCAGGGAAATGGGATTAAAATTCTAAGAGGTAATTCATGCAGCAGAATGATTTGGAACTCATTGAAAAGATTGTGCATCTAAACCGGGTGGCCAAGGTTGTTAAGGGCGGCAGACGGTTCAGGTTCAGCGCTCTGGTCGTTGTCGGCGATGGTAAAGGCAGCGTTGGCTACGGCCTTGGCAAGGCCAATCAGGTTCCGGATGCCATCCGCAAGGCCACTGACAAAGCCAAAAAAAACATGGTTAATGTCACCATAGCGGGTTCGACTATTCCTTTTCAGGTTACAGGAGCTTATGGAGCAGCCAGAGTTCTTCTCAAGCCTGCCAGCACGGGTACCGGCATAATAGCAGGTGGTCCAGTAAGGGCTGCAATGGAAGCGGTCGGGGTTAAAAATATCCTTACCAAAGCCATTGGTACCAATAATCCGCACAATGTTGTTAAGGCCACCATTGAGGGGCTTAAGACTCTTACTGATCCTGAAACAGTCTCTGAACTTCGGGGCAAAAGCGTAGAGTACGCTGCAGCCAGATAGTTTAACACCATTGGGAGTCCTGAAATGAAAATAAAGTTGAAAAAGAGCAGCATAGGGCTGAAGCCTGATCAGAAAAGGACCTTGAAGGCTTTGGGGTTCAGGAAGACCAATCAGGTAATTGACGTTGCTGAGAACCCCTGTGTGGCTGGAATGATAACCAAGGTTGAAAAATTTGTAGAGGTAATCAAGTAATGAATTTGCACGAACTGCACCCATTCCATGAAGAAACCAAGCCCAGGAAAAGACTTGGACGTGGTGAAGCCAGCGGCCTTGGTAAAACCAGCGGCAAAGGCCATAAGGGACAGAGATCCCGGGCCGGTGCCAGCATCCCTGCCGGGTTTGAGGGCGGGCAGATGCCCTTGCAGCGAAGGCTGCCCAAGAGAGGATTTAAGAATCCTTTTCGAGTCGAGTATGCAGTGGTGAACCTGGAAAGGATAGCTGAAAAATTTGACGGTGCCTCTGAGGTGTCCCTGGAAGATATCTATGCCAGTGGTCTGTGCCAGAAGAATCAGGCTGTAAAGATCCTTGGACAGGGTGAAGTCAATTTTTCCGTTAAAGTTACTGCGCACAGGTTCAGTAAAACAGCTGCTCAAAAAATTGCCGATGCAGGCGGAACCGCAGTAGCTCTGGAAGGATAAGTTCAAGTGGTGAAACAAGGCAAGCAACCAGGAGAATCCGGACTTAAGGAGTTGAGGAATAAGGTCCTTTTTACCCTTTTATTGCTGGGTGTGTACAGGATCGGAGTACATATTCCTTTGCCCGGAGTGGACGGAGAAGCCCTTTCTGATTTTTTTGGAAGCGCTCAGAATACCCTGTTCGGGCTCTTTGACATGTTTGCCGGCGGCGGCCTGAAGAATTTTTCGATTTTTGCCCTGGGCATTATGCCTTACATTTCTGCATCCATTATTATGCAGCTCCTGACAGTGGTCAGTCCGACCCTGTCCAAGTGGAAAAAGGAGGAAGGTGAGGCAGGCAGGAAAAAAATTACCCAGTGGACCAGGTATGGTACAGTAATGATCACCCTTGTCCAGGGAGTCGGGATTTCCATTGGTCTTGAGAACATGACCAGTCCCACAGGAGCCTCCATTGTTGTTGATCCGGGCTGGGGATTCAGGCTGACAACCATCCTGACCCTGACATCGGGCACCATCTTTATTATGTGGCTTGGAGAGCGCATAACAGCCAGGGGACTAGGCAATGGTATCTCTCTGATAATTTTTGCAGGGATTGTTGCTGGTCTGCCAGGTGCTTTGTCCAACTCTTTTCAGCTGCTGTCTGCCGGAGAGGTGACTCTGTTTGTGGCCCTTTTTATCCTGGCCATCATTGTTGGAGTTCTTTTGGCCATAGTTTATGTTGAAAGGGCTCAGCGTAGGCTGCCTATTCACTATGCCAAGCGGATGATGGGACGCAAGATGTACGGTGGACAGACCAGTCATCTGCCCCTTAAGCTGAACACTGCTGGAGTTATTCCGGCTATCTTTGCCTCATCAATACTGATGTTTCCTGCAACGATTGCCAGCTTTTCTCAGGCAGACTGGCTTAATGTGATCTCAAACAACTTGATGCCTGACTCACTGGTGTACAATCTGTTTTTTGTGGCCCTGATAGTCTTTTTCTGCTTTTTTTATACGGCCATAATATTTGATCCCAAAGACATAGCCGAGAATTTGAAGAAACAGGGTGGATTCATACCCGGTATCAGGCCAGGCCTCAAGACCAAGGAATATATTGATAAGGTCCTGTCCAGACTGACCTTTTCAGGTGCTATATACATGTCTTTGGTGTGTGTGCTGCCGGTATTTATGATCAAGGAGTTTAACGTACCTTTCTACTATGGAGGCACTGCCTTGCTGATTGTCGTTGCTGTTGCCATGGATACCATGGCTCAGTTTCAATCTCACTTGATTTCAAGACATTATGAAGGACTTTTAACCAAGACCAGAATCAAGGGAAGACGTTAGTTTTTGAAGAAGATACGCGGAATATTCATTAAGAACGATTATGAAATCGGCCTGCTCAGAGAGGCCAACACTATTGTGTCTCAGATTCTTGACCGGATTGAACAAAAAATCAGACCTGGAATCAGCACAATGGAACTTGAAGAGCTGGCCAATGAAATGTGCCTTGAATACAAGGTCAAGCCAGCTTTTAAAGGTTATCAAGGATTTCCTTATACCCTGTGTTGTTCATTGAACGAAGTGATTGTGCACGGTTTTCCGACCACCAGTCGACTCGAGAATGGAGATATTCTGAGTATAGACATGGGGGTTCAGCATAAGGGTTTTTTTGGTGACTCAGCCCGGACCTTTTCAGTCGGGGATGTGTCAGAAGAAGCCCAGAGGCTTATGGATGTGACAAGAGAAGCTCTGTACAAAGGGATTGAAGAGGCTCACCCAGGCAATGACCTGTACGATATTTCCTTTGCCATTGAAAAGCACGCCAAGGCCAACAACTGTTCAATAATCAAGAGATTTGTCGGTCATGGAATCGGTGCCAGCCTGCATGAAAAACCAGAGCTGCCCAATTTTGTTCCCAAGGGTGCATCCAGAATTAAGTTGAAAAAAGGAATGGTTCTGGCCATTGAGCCCATGCTGTCTCTTGGAAGCGACCAGGTGGTTATCATGCCGGACAGATGGACGGCCAAAACCAAGGACAACAGCCTGTCGGCTCATTTTGAGCATACTGTCGCTGTTACCAAGGACGGGCCGGAAGTTTTAAGTACGTCTAACTAGGTTTTCGGGGGAATAGATATCATGAAGGTAAGACCATCAGTTAAAAAGATGTGCGCCAAGTGCAAAATAATCAGGCGCAGGGGTGTGTTAAGAATAATCTGTGAAAACCCGCGTCATAAACAAAGGCAAGGATAGGTTAGTGAGGAAAAAATGGCACGTATAGCTGGAGTTGATTTGCCCAAGAGAAAGAAGATAGGTATAGCTCTAACTTATATCTATGGTATCGGCAGAACCACATCGCTTAAGATCCTGGACTCAACCGGTATTGACTGGACCAAAAGTACAGATGATCTGTCACCTGAAGAGGTGAACGTCATTCGTAATGAACTGGAGAGCAAGTATAAAGTTGAAGGTGATCTTCGCCGCGAAGTGACCGCCAACATCAAAAGACTGATGGATATTGGCTGCTATCGTGGACTGAGACACAGGAGGTCTCTGCCTGCTCGCGGTCAGAGGACTCATACCAATGCCCGCACCAGAAAAGGTCCCCGAAGAACCACCATTAAGAAAAAGAAGTAAGTACTGGAGAGCGTAGATGGCTAAGCCTAAAAAGACCAAGAAGAAAAAAGAGAAAAAGAATATCCCTACCGGGATTGTGCATATCAATGCTACCTTCAATAATACCATGATCACTTTTACCGACATGAGTGGTAATGTGGTCAGCTGGGCCAGCTCTGGCATGTCAGGATTTAAAGGATCCAGAAAGGGCACTCCCTTTGCCGCTCAGAAAGCTGCTGAAACAGCAGCCAAGCTTGCCCAGGACAATGGAATGAAGACAGTAGGAATACTTGTTAAGGGCCCAGGATCAGGCCGTGAATCTGCCATGAGAGCGATCAATATTGCCGGGTTTAAGGTTTCCTTTATCCGGGACATAACACCGATACCCCACAATGGGTGCCGCCCCCCCAAACGGCGCAGAGTTTAATCAGGAGGTATGAAAATTGGCCAGATATACTGAATCCAAGTGCAGAATCTGCCGCAGAGAGGGAACAAAGCTTTTTCTCAAGGGCGATCGCTGTTATACTGATAAGTGTGCTTATGATCGAAGAGCTTATCCTCCGGGAGAGCATGGTCGGGCTCGAAAAAAGTCCAGTGACTACGCCCTGCAGCTCAGAGAGAAGCAGAAGGTCCGCAAGATGTATGGTTTACTGGAAGGGCAGTTTCGGAAATATTTTGAACTGGCTGACTCCAGAAAAGGCGCTACAGGTGAAAACCTTTTGACCATTCTTGAGAGAAGACTTGATAATGTAGTCTACAGGGTTGGTTTTGCCCATTCCAGGACACAGGCCAGACAGCTGGTAAGACACGGACATATCCTGGTCAATGGTCGTCGGGTGAACATTCCGTCTTTTATTCTCAAGATCGGTGATACTGTGACCGTAGCTGAAAAAAGCAGGAAGATTCCCGTTATCCAGGATGCTCAGGATGTCCTTGCCCGCAGGGGTGCGCCAGGCTGGGTTGAAGTGGATGGCAGTGAATTTAAGGGCTCCATTAAGGCCCTGCCTGTACGCGACGATATCACCTTCCCCATCAATGAGCAGCTCATAGTTGAGCTTTACTCCAAGTAATCCTTCTCGGGCCGGATTTTGATCCGGCCCAGCAAAGATTTTTTATAGATCAAAGGTGCTGAAATGATAATTCAAGCAAGTGACAAACTTATCAATACGCGAAACTGGTCAAATCTGGTTAAGCCCGAGCAGCTGGTCAGGGATGCCAAATCACAGGGTGATTATGGTAAGTTTGTTTGTGAACCCCTTGAAAGGGGTTTCGGCACGACTCTCGGAAATGCTCTCCGGCGGGTCCTGCTTTCATCTCTGCAGGGTGCAGCCATTGTAGCCATCAAGATACAGAATGCGCAGCATGAGTTCACGACTATTCAGGGCGTAGTTGAGGATATTACAGATATAGTACTTAACCTCAAGCAGGTCAGGTTTGCCATGACCACGGATGAGCCTCAGCGGATTCAACTCATTGCCAATAGCAAGGGTGAGGTGACTGCCGCAGCCATCAAAGCAAATCAGAATGTTGTAATACTGAATCCTGACCAGCATATAGCAACTATGACCGAGGATTTTGATCTGGTCATTGATATTGAAGTGCGCATGGGCAAAGGCTATGTCCCGGCTGAGATGCATGAGCCGGTCAGTGATGAGATCGGACTGATCAACCTGGATTCTTCTTTTTCGCCTATTAAAAAAGTTGCATATACTGTTGAACAGGCCAGAGTCGGACAGATGACCAACTATGACAAGCTGATTCTTGAAATTTGGACGGACGGATCTTTACAGCCTGATGATGCCCTGGCCTACAGTGCGAAAATCTTGAAGGATCAGCTGTCCGTATTCATTAATTTCGATGAAAACGAGACTGATGTGTGTGTGACCAGTTCCAAGAATGAGGAAGAACTCGATCCCAATCTGTTTAAGACCATTGAAGAACTAGAACTTCCTGTGCGGGCCAGTAATTGCCTGCGTAACGCTGGAATCCGTCTGGTTGGCGAACTCGTTCAAAAGTCGGAAAACGACCTTTTAAGGACCAAAAACTTTGGACGCAAGTCGCTGGAAGACATCAGACGGGTTATTGAAAATATGGGGTTTGGCTTTGACACCCCCATAGATAATTTCGAGCAAAAATATCAAGAATGGCAAAAGAGGAAAGAGGACGATGAGACATAGAAAATCCGGCAAGAAACTCGGACGTACCTGGGAGCACAGGAAAGCCATGTTTAGGAATATGGCCAAGTCCCTGATAGTGCATGAAAGAATAAAGACTACCACCCCCAAGGCCAAGGAACTTTCCAAGATAGTTGACCGGCTTGTCACCTTGGCGGTTCGAAATGACCTCAGCGCCAGGCGTCAGGCATATAAGGTCCTTGGAAATCACGGCCTTGTGCAGAGGCTTTTTAATGAAATCGGCCCTAAATTCAACGGAGCAGGTGGCGGATATACCAGGATCGTTAAGTTTGCCACGCCCAGAGTAGGTGACAACGCGGCTATGGCCCTGATTGAGTTTACCTACCTTGGGGCTGAACAAGCACTTTCTTCAGACCCAAAGCCTGATAAGGCCATTTTGCCTGCAGCAGATAAGTCCGTAGAAGAGCAGGATGCACCAGTTCAGTCTGAGACTGTTGAGCCACAGCCAGAAGCTGGTGTAGAAGCAGATGCAGGAGAAAAACAGCCTGACCCTGAAGATACTGTTTCAGCTGAGACTTCTGAACAGGATATACCTGCTGCCGACCCCCAGGATGAACCGGCAGATATTCCTGCAGAGTCTGAAAAAGACCAGGATCAGGAAAAAAAATAAATAAATCCGGGAGAGGCTAGTCCTCTCCCTTTTTTTGCACTTATCTATTGATTTTAGCTATGGTAGGCATAGCTTTGACTCAAATACAAGGAATGACCAATGGATTTCAGAAAGCTGCAGGCATTTGCCAGAGTTTATGATTTACAGAGCTTTTCCAAGGCTGGCAAAGATCTTTTTCTTTCTCAGCCAACCATCAGCACTCATGTTCTGAGCCTCGAAGATCAGCTTGGGGTGAAGCTTTTTGACAGGATTGGACGGACCGTGATGCCGACTCAGGCTGGCCAGGTCCTTTACAGTGGCGTGCAAAGGATGTTCAGGATGCTTGAGGAGACCAAGGCCGACATCCATGATCTCAAAAACCAGGTCTGCGGACAGGTTGTTGTAGGAGGGAGTACCATTCCCTCGAACTATCTTTTGCCATCGGTCATTGCTGACTTCAGAAAAAAATATCCTGAAGTCTGTATTGATCTCCGTGTAGGGGACTCAATCAAAGTCTGTCAGGATGTGCTTGCAGGTGAGCTGGACTTTGGAATGGTTGGTGGCTTTGCCGACCATTTTGACCTTGAACATGGTCTGCTCATGCGTGATCTGCTTGATGTCGTGGTCAGCCCGGAAATGAAGCTTAATATTAGTGGGCAGATCCGGCCTGAGGATTTGAAGACCATCCCCTGGGTTTTGCGGGAAAAGGGTTCTGGAACCAGACAGGCCTTTGAAAATTCCATGATTGATTGCGGCATATCTCTGCAGGAACTCAAGACCTCAACCATGGTTCAGTCCACTGAAGCCCTGGTCAGGTGCGTTCTGGCCGGAGTCGGAGCAGGAGTAACATCGCGGTTGGCTGTAAAAAAGCACCTTGAATCCGGAGAGCTGGTCTCTCTTGATGTCAAGGGTCTGAATATCAAGAGAAATTTTTATATTATCAGGCACAAGCGCCGAACCCTTTTCACCTGCGCCAATATCCTTATTGACAATATCAAAAGTCATATCAGAGATAATGGTTATAAGTTTTAAAATGAGCCTACCCTGGTTGGCCGGTCATTGCATTTTTTCATTAATATTTTGAATTCGATCAGATGGTAGAATTGGTCAAGGTTCATGTCAGCAGTGGGGCACAATCTGAAACCCACACATTCGACCCAGGCAGGACTCTGGCCCTGAACCTGTTTGTCCATGGTTATTACTCAGGCGTTGCCCTGTGTTCAGGCATTGGAAACTGCGGGAAGTGCCAGGTTCTGTTCAGAAGCAGCTCCCCAGCTCCGACATCCAAGGATCTGGATTTCTTTTCCCCCTGGCAAATCCGCCAGGGAATGCGTCTGGCCTGCTCACATTTTCCTGGAACAGGCCAGCATATTGAAGTTTTTCCTCAGAAGCAGGAGGAAGAGCCAGTCCCGGACATTTTGGATAGTGCTGCTGGAGCTGGCATTGACATCGGCACCACGTCCATAAAATGGAAAATATTTAACTCTGGTGGTGGCGGTACTTCTGGAAAGACAATCAATCCTCAGATGGGAGCCGGTCCGGATGTCATGTCCAGGTTATCCTTTGCCAGTGAAAGCAGTCAGAATATGGGCCTTTTGACCGGGCTGATCAGAAGTGAGATCGGCGCAATCCTGAACAATGCAGGATATCTTGGAGATGATGTCTGCATCACCGGCAATCCGGCCATGATTTATTTGCTTTTAGGCCGGGACATATCCGGACTCAGCACTGCCCCCTACACCCTGGAATACAAGGCCGGCCAGCTGGAGAAGCTTGCCGGAACCTCGATTCAGGCGTATATCCCGGCTTTATTTTCACCTTTTGTTGGAGCTGATATCAGTGCCGGGCTTACTTACCTTCTGCAGTGCGTCAGGCCCGAGTATCCGTTTCTGTTTGCAGATCTTGGCACCAATGGTGAGCTTGTTCTGGCCCTTTCGCCCGACTGCTTACTGGCCACTAGCGTGGCCCTGGGTCCTGCTCTGGAAGGTATCGGCCTCAGGTTCGGCAGCCCCCATGCCAGGGGTGTGGCTGCCAGGTTTGTTCTGACCAAAGATGGTTTAGGCCTGCCTGAAGACTGGAAGGGCCGGGTGTCGGGCAGCGGGTACATATCTTTAGTTGCGCATCTGCTCAGGCTGAAGGTTCTGTCAGCCCAGGGTCATTTTCAGAACCCGGTTAATCCTCTGGCCAGCAGAGTGTCAACCGGGATCAGAGACAGGAGGTTATGGCTGGGCAGTGATTTTTTTCTCGGGGCCAGGGATATTGAGGAGATTCTCAAGGTCAAGGCCGCATTCAGTCTGGGTTTGTCCTTTTTGTGTACCAGGGCGGGCATTTCTCCGGAAATGCTTAAGAAAGTCTGTATCGGGGGCGACCTGGGAAGACATGCTGACCCGGCCGACCTGGAGACTCTGGGCTTTTTTCCCTCTGGAACCTCACATAAATGCCAGATCCTCGGCAACACCTCCCTGCTGGGGGCGGTCCTTTTGGCCAAGAGAGGCGATTTCAGGATGGAAAATCAAAGACTTGGTCAATGGGTGGAAAGTATCAATATGGCGGATGATGAAGAATATCTGGCCGGTCGCTTCGCCAGGCACATGATTTTTGATTATCCAGAATTAGGGACCAGGTCAGCTGGATGATTTTTATTGATCTTGGACTGATGGACTATAATGAAGCCTTCCAGATCCAGCTTGAGGCTCTTAAAGAGGTAGTTGACGGGGGGGCGGAGCGGGTCTTTCTGCTGGAGCATTATCCAGTGATAACCCTTGGCAGAAACCGGACTGCAGCCAACCTGCTGGTGACTGAAAAGGAGTTGCAGGCCAGGGGAGTGGATCTGGTCAAGACATCCAGGGGAGGGGATATAACCTGTCATTTTCCTGGTCAGCTGGTGATCTACCCCATTTTGAGAATTGAAAAACAACCCGGCGGACTTAAACAGTTTTTCCTGAACCTGGAGTCGGCAGTGATAACTACTCTTGCCTGTTATGGAATTAAGGCTGTCAGGAAAGAAGGCCGATCAGGTGTCTTTGTTCAGGATCGCAAAATCGCATCTACGGGTATTGGCGTAAAGAAATGGACTACCTATCATGGTCTGGCCCTGAATATCTTCCGGGATCTGGAGTTGTTCGAGCTGATCAACCCCTGTGGGGTGAGCGGGGGAAAGACGACTTCAGTCCATCTGGAGCTTGACAGTTGTCATCCGGACATGGCCACTGTTAAAAATGATGCTGCCTCTGCCATGAAGAATATTTTTATGAAATAAGCATTGGATAGACAAACCATGAGCTATAAAGAACAGGTTGATGGAAAACCTGACTGGCTGAGGATAAAGCTGCCTGAAACGGACAATTTTGCCAGGGTCAGGAAAAGTCTTGACAGATTGCATGTGGAGACTGTCTGCAGGAGTGCCAAGTGCCCCAATATTTTTGAATGCTTCAGCCGTAAAGTGGCTACCTTTTTGATTCTTGGTCCCAGCTGCACAAGAAGATGCCTGTTCTGCAGTGTGGAAAAAGGACGGCCCGAACCTGTCGGTCCTGATGAACCGGAACGGATATCCAGGGCTGTGTCTGTTCTGGGACTCAAGCATATAGTTATAACCTCGGTAACCAGGGACGATCTGGCTGATGGAGGGGCAAGACAGTTTGTCAAGGTTTTAAGGAGGCTTAGAGCAGATCATCCAGATTCAATCCTGGAAGTCCTGATTCCGGATTTTCAGGGAAGCACTGAGGCCTTGGATGCTGTACTGGACAGCAGTCCTGACGTGCTGGGACACAATATTGAAACTGTCCGGCATCTGTATTCCAGTGTTCGTCCTCATGCCGATTATAGGCTGAGCCTTGGTATTTTAGAACGGGCAGCAAAATTTGCGCCTCAGGTCAGGGTTAAAACCGGAATGATGGTGGGTCTTGGAGAAAAGGATGAGCAAGTCTTAGAAGTGATCAAGGATGTTCAGGCCTGCGGAGGTCAGGTCATGACCATAGGTCAGTATTTGAGGCCTGCAAAGATGAATCGGCCTGTGGACCGCTACGTAGATCCGGAGACATTTGCATACTATGCACGGGCAGGCCGGGAAGCAGGGCTTGAGATGTTCTGCGGTCCTTTTGTCCGGAGCAGCTATCACGCTGACAAGCAGACCTGTGGAACAATTTAAACGGTCTTGTGCCGCTTATAAGCGGCACAAGACCTGATGGGTCTAAAGGCTTAGCGGTTTCTTCCGCCTCCCCTGGGCTTCCTGCTGTCACCACCCCGTCCCCTTGGCCCGGGCTTGAAGGCGGCTGATTCAAGGTCGAATTTTTCTCCGTTTTCCTCCATGATTACCGCCATTCGGCTGAGACGGACCTTGCCCCGGTCTCCAATCTCAATGACCTTTACCTTGATGGTGTCACCAATTTTGACCACATCACTGATTTTTTCCACCCGTTTGGTGTCAAGCTGAGAGATATGGACCAGACCGTCAACTCCGGGCAGGATTTCGACCACAGCACCGAAGTCAAGAATTCTTTTAACTTCACCCTCATAATCTTTGCCAAGCTCAGCTTTCTGATTGAAGAACAGGATCATTTCCTTGGTTTTTTCAAGTATCTCCTGGGTCGGTGAAAAAACGGTTATTTTTCCGGAGTCTTCAATGTCAATGGAGGATCCAGTTTCTGCGGTAATGGCTTTGATGTTTTTCCCTGAAGGCCCGATGACGTCCTTGATCTTGTCCGTATCCACATAAACTACCTCTGTTTTGGGAGCGTATTTGGAAAGCTCGGACCTGGGCTTGTCAATGACCTGGTTCATGGAGTCAAGAATGGTTTTTTTAGCTGCGCTGGCCTGTTCAAGGGCTTTGTACATCACTTCCATGGGTATCCCCGGGATCTTTATGTCCATCTGAACCGCAGTGACCCCTTCATAAGTGCCTGCGATCTTGAAATCCATGTCCCCAAGATGGTCTTCATCACCCAGGATGTCTGTGAGGACCAGGTATTCCTCTCCTTCTTTGATCAGCCCCATGGCTATCCCGGCAACAGGCTCGGAAATTGGTACCCCAGCATCCATAAGGCATAATGTGCCACCGCATACGGTGGCCATGGAGGAAGAACCATTGCTTTCCAGGACCTCGGAAACAATGCGGATAGTAAAGGGAAAGTCTTCAGCCTGAGGCAGGACCGGGGTCAAAGCCCTTTCAGCCAGCATACCATGGCCAATTTCTCTTCTGGAAGGTCCTCTCAGGAATTTAGTCTCACCAACGCAATAAGGGGGAAAGTTGTAATGAAGCATGAACCGCTTACTGCTGTCCCCAGCCAGGGTTTCAATGCGTTGTTCATCGGAACTGCTGCCAAGGGTGGTTACACAAAGGGACTTGGTTTCCCCTCTGGCAAAGATTGCAGAGCCATGAGTCCTGGGCAGCATGCCGATTTCCATGGTCAATGGCCTGACTGTTGTCAGGTCCCGCCCATCGATTCTGGTTTTTGTCCTAAGAATTTTTTCTCTGACAATATTCTTTTCTAGCTCTTCGAGAATCTTAAGAGCTTTGACCAGATTTTCCGGTTCTTCAGTCAAGTTCTGGGCCAGGGATTCCTGAACTCTGCTCATCACTTCTCTTTTGGCTTCTTTGCGTTCCATTTTGGATGGAATGAAAAGAACCCTGGAAAGGTCATCAGCAGCCAGATCAGAGACCATTTTTTCAAGAACAGGATCATTGTCAGGCTTTGGCTCAACCAGTATCTTTTCTTTTCCACACACTTCACGCAGTTTTTCCTGAGCCTCAATGATGGGCATGATTTGTTTCTGTCCCCAGTTGATGGCTTCGGCAATCAATTTTTCCGGCAGAAAATCAGTGAAACCTTCCACCATGACTACTCCATCCCTGGTAGCTGCGACAACAAGGTTTAAATCGCTCTGCTCCAGAAGCTTTTCACTGGGATTGATAACGAACTCACCATCAATATACCCGATCCTGGCCCCTGCAATTGGGCCGGAAAAAGGGATCTTGGAGATATGCAGAGCTGCAGAGGCCCCGCTGATGGCCAGGATATCCGGATCGTTCTGGGGATCAGCTGAAAGAACCGTAGCAATAACCTGTACCTCCTGCCTGAACTCGCCTGGAAAAAGAGGACGGATGGGCCGGTCTATAAGCCTGGAAGTGAGGGTTTCCCGGTCACTGGGTCTACCGATTTCTCTTTTGAAGTATCCTCCGGGTATCCTGCCGGAAGCATAGGACATTTCCTGGTAGTTCACGGTCAATGGGAAGTATCCGGGATCGTTCTGCATGGGCTGGGTAACGGCTGTAACCAGAACTATGGTGTCCCCGCTCTGGACCACGACTGATCCGTCAGCCTGATTGGCCATCTTGCCGGTTTCAAATGTAATTTCGCAGTCACCGGCAGATGCATTAACCTTGATTGTTTCAAATTTGTTTTCCATTGTTGTGTATTCCTTTAAACTGTAAAAAATTGGAGGGACCTGAGCTCAGAGCATTCAAGCCCCGTGCATATCCGGATCATCAGTGCGGATAGAATGGCAGAACCAGAGGAAGGCGCAGGTGCTCTTGGCGTGACCACCTGCGCCTGAAACGGATGTTACTTTCTAAGGCCAAGACGAGAAATGATCTCACGATATCTTTCAATATCTTTTTTCTTAAGATAGTTGAGCAGGTTTCTTCTCCTGCCCACTAACTTGAGCAGCCCGGTCCTGGAGTGGAAGTCCTTTTTGTGCATCTTGAAGTGATCAGTAAGATACTTGATCCTTTCGGTCAGCAGGGCTATTTGTACTTCCGGCGAACCAGTGTCGTTGTTGTGTTTTTTGTACTCCTCAATAACCTTGGCCTTTTCATCGGGATTCATGACCACAGCGATATCCTCCTTGATAGAATGTCGAATTTAATTGGTCCACAGACCGCGTTTCACGGTCCACACATGTTTGTCCCCCTTGCCGGGTTCCAGTCTGGCCAGAGCTTCCGGTGTTCCGTCTTTGGAAGTCATCAAGGCCATGCCGTTTTTGTCCGGTTGAACTCCTGGAAAAAGATCTGGATCCAAGGGTCTGCCGTTCCTGACATACTCCTGAAGTTCCTGATCCAGAACCAGCCTTGGCCAGTGGGCCAGAGCTCTGGAGATGGGCAGGGAAAATTTCTGCCAGCTGTCGCTTTTAAGCAGCAGATCCAGTTCAACGGCCTTGTCCAGGTCAAAGGGGTGACTTTGTTCCCGGATTAATTCCGTAAGCACAGCTCCGCATCCAAGTCGTCTCCCCAGGCTGTGGGCCAGGGAACGTACATAGGTGCCAGCTGAGCAGGTAATCCGGAAACTTGTCAGGGGGATGTCCACTTCAATGGCCTCCGCCCTGAAAACTCTTATTTTCTTAATCTTGACCGGGACCGTTTGTCCAGCCCTTTGCAGGGCATAAAGAGGCCTGCCCTTGTGTTTGGCTGCTGATACCGGAGGTACCTCCTGGGAAGTCTGGTTTTCCCATTGGGCAATTTCTCTGGCAATATCGGTCCTGGTGATCCCGGACAGGTCAAATTCTTGAATGACCTGGCCCTGAATGTCGTAGGTATCTGTTTCCAGACCCAGCCGCAAGGTCCCTTTGTAAGTTTTTTGTCCCTCCATGATATAGTCGGCCAGCTTGGTGGCCTGCCCCAGGAGAACCACCAACACCCCGGTGGCCATGGGATCCAGGGTTCCTGCATGTCCGATTTTTCTAATCCTGAATTTTCTTTTGATCCTGTTCAGACAGTCAGCCGATGTGGGGCCATGGGGCTTGTTAATAATAATTATTCCGTCATTCATGATGCGAGGTGGCTGGAAACAGTATTGAGCAGCATCTGCCTGGCCTGGTCCATGTCGCCTTCTAATATACCTCCGGAGGCATTTTTATGGCCGCCTCCGCCGAGTTCCCCGGCCATGACCTGCACATTGATATCTCCTTTGGAACGCAGGCTGAATTTGATCCTGCCCGGATCATCTTCGCGCAGGGATACGGCAACTCTTACGGTTTTGACGTTCCGTAAAGTATTGACCAGTCCTTCGCAGTCGTCCGGGCTGGCCCCGGTCTCTTCCAGCATCTTTCTGGAAACCGAGATAATACCCAGCTGCCCGTTTAGATGAAATGAGGCCCTTTGCATGGCCATGCCGTGCAGATGGAGCCTGCCTATGGTCCATTGGTTC
This sequence comes from Desulfonatronovibrio hydrogenovorans DSM 9292, assembly GCF_000686525.1. NCBI lineage: Bacteria > Pseudomonadati > Thermodesulfobacteriota > Desulfovibrionia > Desulfovibrionales > Desulfonatronovibrionaceae > Desulfonatronovibrio > Desulfonatronovibrio hydrogenovorans. The sequence goes on along the minus strand of NZ_JMKT01000010.1, from coordinate 261,068 downwards.
AGGATTCTGGGGTTTATTTCACCTGGCTTGATACCGTTGCGTACCAGTCTGGCTGAAAGATCCAGGGCCTTGTCAGTGGTATTGCCGAAGCTGAAAAAACCTGTGTCTGAGACCAGGGCCAGATATATTCCCTCAGCCATTGGACCAGACAGATCTATACCCAGCCTGTCGGCCAGACGGCCCACCATCTCTCCAACAGATGATGAAGCAGTATCTATCCAGTTGATTGCTCCGAATCCGGGATTTCCTGAATGGTGATCAATGTTGATTATGGGTTCAATGTTTTTGCCGGGAATCATCCTGCCTGAGCGCTGGATGTCTCCGCAATCAAGCATGATTATCCAAGAGTGCCTGCCGGGTTCATACTCATGCTGGACCTTGGCAGGCATATCCACCCAGCTGAATTTTTCCGGGACTGGGCTTTCGCAGAAAATGGAAATTCTTTTGCCCAGTCTGGCCAGAAGGTGTCCAATCCCAGCCATGGAACCCACGGCATCGCCATCCGGGTTGACATGTGAGGTTATCAAAAAGTCATCTTCTGACTCAAGGATCTCGGCGATTCGATCAAGGCTTTCCATCGTACACCATCTCTTGGACAAAGCTATCCCATACAAATCTCAGCTCAGGTACATAGCGCAGCTTGAGATTTTTGCCCAGAGCCGTCCGGAAAAAACCTTTAGCCTTTTCCAGACTCTGATCCAGTTCTTTGGACTGGCCCTGGTAATGAGTGTAAAGGATTTCAGCAATGCTGAAATCCTTGTTCAGACGGACTCCGGTAATGGTCAAGAACTCAAGCCGGGGATCCTGGGTTTCCCGGACAATAACTCTGCCCAGTTCACGCATGATCTCGTCAGCCATTCTTGATGAACGTCTTGTTGATGAGCGTCGCATATCAGGCTCCGAAAATATCGGTGGTTACATCAATGATTTCATCGGTACTTACAGCCTCTACCATGGCCAGAGCCTTACCCAGGATCTCTTCGACCCTGTTTTTCTGGTTGGCCAGAGTAACCATTCCGATCTGCAGGTGGTTCAGGTTGTCCTGGTAACCTATTTCAGCAACAGCCACGTTGAATTTGTTTTTAAGCTTCTGTTTGAGGCTATTGCTGATCTTTCTCTTGGTCTTGAGGGATGTTATCCCGTGCAACCGGAAGTTTATTTGTAAGATTCCTATGAGCATTATATTCTGGCTTTATCTTCATCACCCCTCCGGCCAGCCGGAAGGAGTAATGAAATGCAGTTAACCAGTTGGAGTCAGGAGATTAAAGAGTTGCCTTTTCTTCCACCTCTTCAAAGGCTTCAATTATGTCTCCGATCTTGAGGTCATTGTAATTTTCAAGCCCGGCCCCACATTCGTAGCCCTTGGTGACTTCCTTGACATCCTCCTTGAATCTTTTCAGGGAACTCAGCTTGCCAGTGTAGATGACGACCCCGTCCCTCAAAAGCCTGACCTTGGCATTGCGGGTAAGCTTGCCATCAGAGATCATGCAGCCTGCAACCGTTCCCACCTTGGGGACGCTGAAAGTCTGGAGTACTTCAGCCTGGCCCAGGTACTGCTCCTTAATAATGGGCGCGAGCATCCCGGCCATGGCATCTTTGATGTCGTTGACCAGGTTGTAGATAATGTCATAAAATCTGATCTCCACATTTTCCTGTTCCGCCACATCCTTTACCCTGGCAGTAGGCCGGACATTGAACCCGATGATAATGGCGGATGAAGCAGAAGCAAGCAGGATGTCTGACTCTGAAATAGCCCCTGCCCCAGCGTGGATTATATTGATCTTGACCGCATCTGTGGATTGCTTATGCAGGGCTTCAGAGATGGCCTCAAGGGAGCCCTGAACGTCGGCCTTGAGAACTAAGTTGAGATTGAGTACTTCACCGTCAGCCTTGGAAGCAAGGAAGCTTTCCAGAGTGATCTTGGACTCTTTGGCCAGGTCTTTTTCCCTTTGCTTGGTTTGCCTGGTATCTGCAATCTTTCGGGCGATCTTGTCATCTTTGACCACCACAAATTCATCTCCAGCCTCTGGTACGCCTTCAAACCCCTGGACTTCCACCGGAGTTGAGGGTCCAGCCGTGCTGATCTTCTGACCCTTGTCATTGAACATGGCCCTGACTTTACCGTGATAAAGTCCGCAAACAAAAGGGTCTCCCTGTTTCAGGGTTCCGGCCTGAACCAGCAGGGTGCCGATGGCACCCCGACCTTTATCCAGCCTGGCCTCAACAATGTGCCCAATGGCATTTTTGTCTGGATTGGCCTTGAGTTCCAGGACTTCGGATTGAAGGACCACCAATTCCAGCAGTCCGTCTATGCCAGTCTTGTTCTTGGCAGAAACTTCGGTATATATGGTGTCTCCGCCCCATTCCTCAGGCACCAGACCGAGTTCGGCCAGTTCACGTTTAACCCGGTCAGGATTGGCTCCTTCCTTGTCCATCTTGTTGACAGCGACCACGATGGGGACCTGGGCCGCTTTGGAGTGGTTGACCGCCTCTCTGGTCTGGTCCATGACTCCGTCATCAGCCGCTACTACCAGGATGACGATGTCAGTGACCTGGGCTCCTCTGGCCCGCATGGCGGTAAACGCTTCATGGCCGGGAGTGTCCAGAAAGACCAGATCTCCTCTTGGGGTGCTCACGTAGTAAGCCCCGATATGCTGAGTAATCCCCCCGGCTTCGCCTGAAGCGATTTTGGATTTGCGGATAGCGTCAAGCAGTGAGGTTTTGCCGTGGTCAACGTGCCCCATGATGGTAACCACCGGAGACCTGGGCTTGAGATCCTTGGCCTCATCTTTTTCTTTGGGGAGTATGAATTCCTCTTCTGAAAAACCAGTTTTTTCCACCTCATAGCCGTATTCAGCTGCAATGATGGCCGCAGTGTCCAGGTCAACGGACTGGTTGATAGTGGCCATGATCCCCAGCCCCAGGAGGGTCTTGATGAGATCCTGAGCCTTGATGCCCATCTGTTTGGCCAGATCGGCCACCCGGATGGCCTCGTCGATTTTGATTTTTTTCTTGGAAGTCTTTACCGGCTGCTGGGCCTTGGCTTGTTCTTCAAGTTTATCTTTTTTCTCTTTAAGCAGCTTGACTTTTCCACCGGTCTTGTCGGCCACCGCTGTGGATTTCTTTTTCTTGAAGCTTATGGCTGCCTTTTTGGATTCCTGGCTGTCCTGGTAATATTCCTTGAAGTCCACAACCCGCTTGTCTTTCTTGCCTTTTTTCTTTTTGCGCTTTTTCTTGGAGTCTTTTGACTCATCTTCTTCCGCTGCTGCCGGGGTTGCTGGCATAACAGGTTCCTGGATCAAGGCAGATCCAGATTCTTGGGGTTCAGGTGCAGGTTCAGGCTTGGATATGATCCTGACCTTGGCTTCAGCAGGCTTTTTTCCGGACTTTCTGAGGGTTTTCTTTTCCGGAGTTTTTTCCTGGTCCAGGACCAGGGGTTGATCTTCAGGCACGGATTCATCTGCTACCGGGGTTTTGTCTGGGGATTCCACCTTGGTATCTGCTTCAGGGGTTTGCTCTTCCTGGGGGGCAGTTTTGACTGGTTCTGGATCAGCACCCTCCACCTGAGCTGCCGGCTTCACCTCAACCTGCTCAGCGTCTTTTTTCTGAGCCTCTTGGGGTTCAGGGGCTGGTTCTGGCTTCTTTTCAACAACTTTTTTCCTTCTTCTGACAATGACACCGGTCTTGGCCACCTTCTGGGTAACCTTTTCCAGAGAGGCTGAAGCGTGTTTTTCCCGGACCATGGCCACCTGCTCATCTTCCAGACTGCTCATGTGGCTCTTGACCGAGATATTCAACTCCCTGAGAAGCTGGATGAGCTCTTTATTGGAGATACCCAGCTCTTGGGAAAGCTCCCTGACTCTTGTTTTATTCGACATTACTTGCTACCCCCTTGCACTTACGAATCCATCCCCTGAATCCAGCAATCTTTTCCGCGCAGGTCAAATCCCTGCATGTGTAAAATCCGCGTGCCTGAATCGTACAGTCAGGATCAGGCACAAGCCCTTGGGTTAAGTCCCCAGGGCAGGCATATCTCAAAAGCATAGATTTCGGTTTTTTTCTTCTGCAAATTACGCATGTCCTTATGGGAACATGATTATTCATGACAGTCCGCAATAACTAAGCTATTTATCTCCTGATTCTTCAGGATCGGCTTCTGATTCAGAACCGGTCTCAGGCGGTTCTGAATCACCATCCAGTGCTGGAGAATCATCCTGTTCATCAGAGTCTAAAGGCTCGTCAGGCTGGTTATTCCTGGGAGCCAGGAAATTGATGGCACTTTTGAGATTGGCCAGACTTTCGCTGGAAAGCCCCAGCTTCTCCTGCAGCTCTTGGTCTTCAGTGTCAGAGAGCTGCTCAAGGCTCTCAAAACCCTGCTTAATAAAATCGTTGATGGATATTTCAGCGGCACTGGCCAGCTGTTCCATTATCTGCTGATGTTCATTAAGCTGACCATATCTGGTTTCAGTGAAAACATCTATTTTCCACCCCAAAAGGGTAGAGGCCAGCTTGACGTTCTGCCCCTTCTTGCCAATGGCCGGAGTGAGCTGATCGTCGGGAACCACGACCTCCAGAGTTTTCTCCTCTTCATCCACCGTGATCCTTGATATTCTGGCTGGAGAAAGGGCGTTGGCCGCATATGTGGCAATGTCCGGCTTCCAGACCACGATATCGATCCGTTCACCCTTCAACTCCTGGACAATATTCTGGATGCGCGAGCCCTTGACTCCAACACATGCACCTACCGGATCAACATCAATATCCTTGGACATAACCGCAACCTTGGCCCGTTTGCCTGGATCCCTGGCCACGTTCATGATTTTGATGGTTTCGTCTGAAACCTCTGGCACTTCACGTTTAAAAAGGGCGATCATATAGTCGGGGTGAGATCTGGATACAACAATCTGGGGAGTCCGGCTCTCCTTGCGCACATCAATGATGTACGCCTCCACCCGGTCACCCCTGTGGAATCTTTCTTTGGGGATCTGTTCAGCCCTGGGCAGTACAGCTTCTGTCCTGCCCAGGTTGATAATCCAGCCGGAACGATCCCTACGCTGGATGATGCCGCTGATGACCTCACCGATCCGGTCCTTGTACTCTTCATATATTATTTCCTGTTCAGCGTCCCGCATCTTCTGGATGAGCACCTGTTTGGCAGACTGGGCTGCTATTCTGCCCAGGTCCTTGACATTCAGAGCAAATCCGATTTCATCGTCCAGCTGGACGTTGGGGTCGTGCTCCAAAGCATCCCGGAGCAGGATTTCATTGTCAGGATCACTGATTTCATCCACCACTATCTTATACTGGTAAACCTCAATTTCTCCGGTATCCTCATTGAAGTTGACCTCGATATCCAGCATGTTGGCGTACTTTTTGTTGACCGAGGTGCGGACGGCCTCTTCCAGCGTGTCCACCAGCATATCCCTGTCAATACCCTTGTCCTTGCTGATCTGGTCGATAACTTTTTTTAGTTCCAGGCTCATAGCCTTCCTCCATGAATAATATTCCAGCAGCTGTTTATGATTTGGCGCTGCTTTTCAAACACCTCAGCCCGATTACCCGGTCAGCCTGATTTTTTCAGCATCATCCCAGTCAAAATCCCAGGAGTCACCTGATTCAGACTGAATGACCAGCCTGTTCTTTTCAACTTTGATCAGGGAACCTGAATAATTCTTCCTGCCTTGTCTTGGCTGGTTCAGGGTTACTTTCAATTTCTGTCCGATAAATTTTTCCATTTGAAAAGGATGAAAAAAGATCCTGTCAATACCGGGTGATGAAACTTCAAGGGTGTAAGATCCAGGTACAATATCTTCCACGTCCAACACCACGCTTATCTGTCTGCTGAGTTCAGCGCATTCATCTATGGACACGCCTTGGTCAGAGTCGACAAATATCCTGACTATTCCTTTTTTTCCACCTGGTCCTGGAAAGTATTCAACACCCCATAGCTCAAGACCCAGAATCCGAGAATTGGTCTCAGCCAGTTGGATGATTTTTTCTTTGGTTTCCTGATGATTATTCATGCATATCCACCTGTTATCAAAAAAAAAGTGGACCTAAAGGTCCACCCCAGTAAACAATCCAGTAAAGCTTGGAGTGGAGCGGGTGACGGGGGTCGAACCCGCGACACCAAGCTTGGGAAGCTTGTACTCTGCCAGCTGAGCTACACCCGCTCAAACAGATCTTTTCCGCTGAAATCAATCAGCTGGGTAAAGACCGGGTGGTTCCAGTGAGAGATTTGTCGCCTTGGGGCGCGGAACCAGCAAGTAAATAAACTTTATTGATTTAACTTTTGATAATTGTCAAGGGGGAAAACCGGTCCCGGTCATGGTTGGGGCCTATTATTTGAGATTTAATTCCTGAAAAGGGATTTTATGTGTTCTTCCAGTTCATGCAGCCTTTTTTGGTGGGAGAGCTGGCGATCAAGTACATGGATCTGCAGCAGATCTTCTTTAAGTTGAACACTGGCTGTTCCAGGAAGAAGGCTGACCACCCAGATAAAGATCACCCTGGCTGTGGGGTGTTCTAAGCTGATGGAATACTGGAAAAAGCCTGTCCGCAAGGGCATGGATGGCCTGATTGCCCTGGAGGCAACGTCTATGCCGCCCATTATGGACAGATGTACAAAAAACGGAATAAAGGAAAGAAGCCCCCTTAAACTGATTTTCTGAAAAGGGACAAGCAGGGCACTGAGCAAGGCAGCAGCTGAAATAAAAAAAAATGCTGCCCAAGGCTCCCGCCACTGTCCTTCGGAAAGCCCCCACCAGATAATTCCAAAGATGAACCATCGAAGAAGAACACTCTTTAGAAAAGGAATGGTCCGGCCATATCCGGAAAAAAGTCTTGAGCTGTCGGTTCTGTTCAATGGGTATTCCTGTTGGTTGAGGTCTTATGTTCCGGACTAGCCACTGGGCCGCCAGTCAATCATGGCCAGAGTGGTCAAGACCAGGATCAGCAGCATGAAAAAGAAGCCAAAGCAGGTCCATGCCCCGGCTTTTTTCTCCAGTTCATGGGAGTTACGGACTACGGTGCTGCTTCTTATTATCCAGTCAGTGTACCTGGTAAAGTTCATTTTAACCAGGTCTGAATCAAAAACAGTACTTTGCCTTAGCCTGGAATTAAGATGGTGCCAGGCAGCATCGATCAGCCCAGCCATGTCCGGCAGAAATTTCATAGTCCTGAAGGATATTTTTTCCACAGTCCGGCCGAAAAAAAGATAAACTGCCCCTCCCAGCAGTATCGGCCAGATCGAAGCTAGAATAATTTCTTTTGTCAACCATGTTCCCGGATGACCCGGAAACAGGACTGTAAATATCAAAGGAAGACTTAGAACGGCCCCTACAAGCAGCAGCCAGGAAAAAAGCTGAAGAGCAGGCCCTGGTTCAAATTTTGCGATCCGGGTTGTTTGTTTTAAAAAATGGAACATGAGCAAGGTGGTCAGGACTGAAGATAGGAAAAGCGGGGCAGTGGTCAGCCAGGATATTCCTGCGGTTGTCCCGGCCTCTTTGAGCAGGTGCTTGGCTCCTGATCCGCCGGTCATGGGGAAACCGGCCAGGACCAGAGCCGGGATTGCCAGAAGCAGGATCAGGACAGGCTTCCCCATGACCGGCCAGCCCCAGGATTTTAAAATGGAAACACCAAGAAAAAGGGCACACTTGGCCAAGCCGTGGCTGAGAACCAGCAGGGCCAGGGCTGACCAGGCCAGAAGCCATTGAGATTCGTGGTGCAGGACCATTCCAAAGGCAAAACTGATCAGACCCATCTGACTTATGCTTGAATATGCCAGAATGATTTTGGGATTATCCTCCCTGAGCCCGGCCAGCACCCCGAACATGGCTCCACCCAGACCCAGGATCATGAATGCCCATCCCCACAAAGTTAAGGAAACATGACCTACTGGAAAAAAATTAATCCATCCCAGGAGTCCGGCCTTGATCATGGATGCACTCAGAACAGCACTGGCCGGCGTGGGAGCCGCCGGGTGGGCAAGGGGGAGCCAGCAGTGAAGAAAGATCAGCCCGGCCTTGATTCCAAAGCCGACGAAAAAAAGCCAGTATATTGCATGATATTGGGATATTTCAGAAACCGCCCTGGTGATATCTGTAAAATAATGTCCGGTGCTCATGGAAACAGCCATCATCAACCCGGCGATCAAGAGACCTTCACCCAGTACAGCCATTATCAGATATATCCGGCCGGCCCTTTGGGCCGGATGACTGCCTGAATGGACCACCAGGCTGTAGGCTGAAAACGTCATCAGGGCAAAAAAGGCATAAAACGAGACAGCATCCCGGGCTGCCACCAGGCCCAGGTTTCCGCACATGGCCAGCAAAAACATGGCTCCAAAGCCGGGCCGGGAAAGATTGTTTCTGGCTCCCAGGGATGTGAATAGTCCTGCTGCGGTCCACCCCAGGGCGGTAACCAGCAGAAACGGGGCTGTTAAAGGGTCGATTCCGAACTTCAAGCCCAGCAGGAATATCTCAGTTTCAAAAAAGAATGTATAAGGTGCAGTCAGAGCAAGGATGAGCGCAGGCAGGGCTGCTGCTCCCAGAAGTCGGAACCCAAGGAGGGGACCTCTTGAAGGGATCAGGTACAGTGCAGCAATCACCAGGGGGAAAAACACAGCCAGAAGCCAGGTCATGGATACACCCCCATGCCCTGGGCGATCTGTTTGGCAACACCCAGGGGGCTCCATTCCCAGCCTGCCAGGATCCCAGCCAGAAGAGCCGCTGCAGCGGTTATAAGGGGAGGCAGGAGCAGGGTCCAGGGTGCTTCAAATCTGGAAGGCCTTAAGGTCTTCCACTCCTTGTCCGGATGTTCAAACCACATGGCATGGATTACCGGGAGAAAATAAGCCGAGTTCAGAATGCTGCTTAACACAAGTACAGCCAGAATCCAGTCCTTCCCCGCGTCCAGGCCTCCGATTCCCAGGTACCATTTGCTTATGAAGCCAGCCAGTGGTGGAACCCCGATCATGCCAAAGGCCGCAATGGTGAACAGACCGGCAGTAACAGGCATACGCCGGGCTACTCCCTTTATATCCCGGATCTTGTGCAGGCCAAGGGTTTCAGCGATATTTCCGGCGCAGAAAAAAAGAGTGATTTTCATCACCCCCTGGTGAACCAAGTGAACAATTGCTCCAACCGTGGAAAAGGGAGCAATGACAGCCGCGCCAATGGTTATATAAGAGACCTGGCTGACTGTGGAGTAGGCCAGCCTTTTTTTCAGGTCGGTCTGGTAAAGAGCCCGTACCGAGCCAAAGATGATGGTCAGGGCTGCGGCACCGGCCAGAGGGGCCAGCAGACCAAGGAAGCCCGCAAAATCGCGACCAAAAACATCAAATACAACCCGGACAATCCCAAAAGCACCGGCCTTGACCACGGCAACAGCATGGAGCAGGGCTGAAACAGGAGCAGGGGCCACCATGGCCACTGGCAGCCAGCCATGCAGGGGAACCAGAGCGGCTTTAACGCCCAGGCCCACGATGAGCAGCAGAAAAATAATGGACAGAGTCCTGTGGTGTTCAGAGCCCAGGCCTTCCAGTATTCCCGTGTCAATGAAGTCCAGAGGTCCGGCAATCACCTGGAGCCAGACCACGCCCACAAATAAGAATGAACCGCCCAGAATGGTGTACCAGAGATAGGTCCGTCCAGCCTCCAGGGCTGTCCTGGTCTCTCTGTGGACCACCAGAGGATAGGTGACCAGGGTCAGGAATTCATAAAAAATAAAAAAAGTTATCAGATTTCCGGCCAGGGCGATTCCAGTGCTGGCTGTGACGCATAAACTGAAGAAGCCGAAAAAGCGGCTCCTGTTGGGTGATCCTTCCAGGTAGCCCACGGCATAAAGGGTGGTTACCAGCCAGAGGTTGCTGGACAGACTGACAAACATCAGAGAAAGAAAGTCCACCCGGAGCACAAAATCAAATCCCAGACCCATGCTGAAGCTGACCTCATGGGCCTTGTCCAGGACCAGGAGTCTGAACGCCATGTAGTGGACAGCCACTACCTTGAAGGCGGCTGCCAGAAGGTTCAGCACGGTCCTTAGACCGGTGCTTTCTTCCTTGAGGAAAAAGATGATCAGTCCGGTGATCAGGGAGCTGGACAGAACCAGGATTGGCAGCCAGAAACCGAGGTCCATTATGGTGATCCTCCAATGATTTCAAAACTCATCCGGTTTTCCAGCATAAAAATAACTTCTTCGGCCCTGAAACCTATGAGGATGGAGAAAATAGCCAGCAGAAGGGCTGATTTTTCCATCAGATATGATACAGGCAAACAGCATACGGAGTTCTCATCGGAAATAAAGGTATGGGCCAGGATCTTGAAAATATAGGCAGCAGTAAGCAGGCCGCCCAGAACCGGAGCAGCAGCCAGCCACCATTGACCACTGGCCAGGATGGATTGCAAAAGCATCCATTTGGCCACAAACCCTCCACTGGGTGGAAGGCCCATCAGGCTGACGCCGGCCAGGCCCAGAGTGAAGGTGGTCATGGGCAGTCTTCCGGCGATATTGCGCATGGATCTGATATTGTCGGTTCCACTGGCCTGGATAAGGTTACCTGCAGCCAGAAAGAGAGCTGCTTTGGCAAGTCCGTGGGAAATGGTCTGGTAGGTACATGCTGTCCAGGCCTCTGTCTGCCAGGCTGGGTCAGCAGATACGAACATCAGCGGGAACAGGATAAACAGATAACCAATCTGTCCGATGCTGGAATAGGCAATGATCAGCTTGAGTCTGTCCTGGATGATGGCCTGGTAGGAACCCCAGATTACGGCTGCAAAGCCCAGCCCTCCCATTACCGCGGCAACTGGCGGATTGATGATGTTGCCGGCAAAGGCTGAAAACCAGAGTCTGAGCAGCAGGTAAAAAGATCCTTTGATGACCAGGGCTGAGAGGACGGCACTGACTGGAGCCGGGGCTTCGCCATGGGCTGGCGGCAGCCAGAAATGAAACGGGAACAGGGCGGTTTTCATGATCAGGCCAACGGTCATCAGACCCAGAGCCGCTGCCATGAGGGGATCTCCGGGTTCGGCTGCGGAAATAAGAAACATGTCCAGAGTTCCTGCCTGGGCATAAATGAATCCGATTCCCAGCAGAAAAGCCATGGATCCGGCCATGGCCACCAGAAAGTAGCGCAGTGCAGCCACCAGGGATGCCCTGCTTCCGGAAAGGGCAGCCAGGGCGGCCGCGCTGATGCTTATCAGTTCCAGGACTACATAGGAGTTGAAGATGTCTGAAACAAAGAACAATGTATTCAGTGCGCCCCATAAGAGCAGCCACAGGGGCCAGAAGTGGGCGGCCTGATCCCTGCTGCGGCCAAAGGAAAATTGAGAAAAACTGTAAAGGCTGACCAGAAAACCCACCAGACCGGTCATAAGAATAAAAAAAACAGACAGGCCGTCAATGTGCAGGCCAATCCCCAGGGGTTCCACCCATCCTCCCAGGTGTCGGCGGATTGCCCCATGGAGGTAAATGTCCCTGGCCAGCAGAACAGAGATCATCAGGACGGAACCTGCGCTCAGCAGCCCTGGCCAGCGTCGCAGCTGGCCGGGAAGGAACAGGCAGAGCACTGCTCCGGAAAAAGGAATGAGAACCATCAGTTCAAGCATGGTTTCTGGTGCTGATCAGACCTTTTGAAATGTTTAAGGGATGGATTCGTTTTGCAACGCAGCTGTTCATTCTTTTTCCTGCACCCATTCCAGGTCGCTGCGTCCGGTTTTTTCCCTGATACGTCGGGCCAAACTCAAAGCAAAAGCAGTGGCGCTGACGGCCACGACTATACCAGTCAGGACCATGGCCTGGGGGACAGGATCAACTTCAGGGGACCTGTCCTGATAGGCCAGACTGATTAAAAAAAGAAAAGATCCTCCAGCCATGATGTTCAGAGAGATTATTTTTCTAAGCATGTGGGGATGGCTGATGAGACCCAGCAGGCCGATACAAAAAATGATGACAGAAGAAAGGGCATAGATGGTCATGGTGGTTGAGGCTGTCATGGTTTTACATCCTCCTCAGGGGACTGTTGTTTTGCTGTTTGGTGTCCAGCAGGAGAGGCCAGCACAAGGCTGATCAGGCAGATGGCAATGGACAGGGCAGCTCCGTATTCCAGAGCCAGAATCCAGATTTTAGAATCAGGGTGGGTCAGCATATGATCGCTGTAGAAGAGGGAGGCTTTTGCCAGGACAAGAAAGGAGGCGAACCCGGCACATAACAGCACCTTCCACCAGGTTCTGGACAGGGAAGCCAGGGATGGATGGCCACCCTGCCAGAGCAGGACACCCCCTGCTGCCAGGACTACTCCGGCCTGAAAGGCGCCCCCAGGGGCGAAGGCCCCGAGCCATAATAAGTATCCGCTGATCAGGACCATCATGGGCAGAAGGATCTTGATGATCCACCTCCCAACAGGCTCAGCCGGTGCTGGAAGCAATGTCCTTTCCAGGTCCTGCCTTTGGCTTACACAGAGGACTCCCAGGACCGCAGCCAGCAGGACTCCCATTTCCAGCCAGGTGTCGTAGCTTCTGAAATCCAGCAGCACTGCTGTGATGGGGTGTTCCAGGGATGACCCTGGCAGATGCTTTTGAACCAGGTTTCCCAGGCGGTCGATATCCTGGGAAATGAAGAAAACCGAACAAAAAAATAATCCGGCCAGGAAAAGGCCTGGAATGAATAATCCCGGTTTGAGCTTGGGTGCAGGCTTTTCCTGGGACTGGCTGAATACACCCAGAGCGTCCATGAGCAGGACTCCGGTCAGACCGGCTCCTACTGCAGCCTCGGCAATGGCAATATCCGGTGACTTCAGCCTGGTCCAGATCAGAGACAGGAGGAGTCCAAAGGTTATGAACAGGACAATGGCCTGAAAGTTTCCGCTGGTCCGGATGATTCTCCAGCATACACCCACCAGGGTTATGCCCAAAATCAGGTCAAACAAGAGATTCATGCCTTGTTCTCTGGTCTGTCAGAATTGTTAAAGAGATGGTTTCCAATGAAATAACAGGCACTTGAACTGCCTACCAAAGCCAAAAGCCAGATCAGGGTCAGTTTGATCATTTCTGGAATGGTTTGGGCTACCAGGATCAGGCCAAGGACTATGAAGCCCAGGCCCAGGTTGTCGGCCTTGGTTAAGGCATGCAGACGGCTGTAGGTGTCAGGGAAACGGATCAGTCCCAGGGTGCCCCCCAGAAAAAAGAAGCCCCCAGCCAGGCAGAAGGCTATTGACAGGATGTTGTTTATCATCAGTTTTCCTTTGTTATCTCATAGGAGGTGTTGCGGACAAAGGCCAGCACTGCCGGAATGATGAGCAGGGCGAAAACAAGGGCAGCATTTCTGATGTAAGGTGATTCAAGGGCCTGGGAGAGCAGCAGTAGAATGGCCACCCCTGTGGTTCCGAACAGCTGGGCGCAGACCATCCGGTCTGAAGGGTTGGGACCGGCCATGACCCTCCACAGCCCTGCCAGGATGTTTAAAAGCAGAAACAGGGCCATTCCCAGGTAAAATAAATTCATGGTCAGGCTCCCGGATACGTTGCAGGTTAAAATTTCACTTCCTGCTAAATAACTGTTATTCTGAAAAGGTTCAAATTTTTATTTTTCCAGACTGGACAGGGACGTTATTAGATATCTGGCCATAAATGGGTTTTTGGCAGAAAGAAAAAAGGTCTTAACGATTTCAGGCCGGGACTTCAGGTGGTGTTCAAGTTCCTGGGTCTGGTTCGGGGTGCTGCACTCTTGGGAGTTTTTTAAGAGCTGTGGATTATGACTGGTAAACGATCTGACCATCAAAAATGGTCATGGCCACTTTGGATCGATGGAGATGATTGAGATCAGTGTGAAAGAGATTGTTTTTAAAGACAACCAGGTCAGCCAGTTTGCCCGGACTGATGCTACCCTGGAGGTTTTGGGCGTTGTAGGCCACGGCAGGTGACATGGTGTAGGCTCTCAGGGCCTGGTCCAGGGAAAAGATCTGGTCAGGGTACCACCCGCCCCTGGGGGTCCCATCGGCCCGGGTTCTGGTTACAGCGGCCTGAATTCCCACTAAGGGGTCCGGGCTGCAGACCGGGCAGTCTGAGCTGAACAGGACATTGATCCCCTGGTCGAGCATTGCCTTAAAGGCATAGGCATGTCTGCCTACTCTTCCTGCGCAGTGGTTTATCATGTTGATGTCCAGCACCATATTGGCGGGCTGAACAGAAACCGGCATATTCAGCCGGGCCAGCCTCTGGATGTCTTTTTCTCTGATGACCTGGACATGTTCCAAACGATGCTGGAGGGCGGGTCCGATGATATTGGCTTTTTTTTCAGCCTGTAATTTTTCGAAAATTGAAATCAGCTCATGGTTGGCCTGGTCGCCGATGGCATGGATCATAACAGCCAGACCTGCCTGGTCGGCAGCCCTGATTTCTTCAAGGAGATCAGCAGGAGGTATCAGGCAGAGACCTGTGCCCCCGGTGTCCAGGTAAGGCTCTTTCATCCAGGCTGTTCTGGCTCCCATTCCTCCGTCCATAAAGTACTTGAGATGGCCGACCCGGAGATAATTGTCCCCGAATCCGGTTCTGAGGCCGATTTCTTCAACAGCTGCCCTTTCTTCTCCAGGCAGGCTGGTCCAGCAATGAAGTTTGAGTCTGCCCTGGTGGTGCAATGCCTGCCAGGCCCTGAAAGTCAAGGCGGATTCAGACTGGTTTCCTGCCAGACGGACGTCGTGAATGGAGGTTATTCCCAGGGAGTGCAGGTCCTTTTGGGCCTGATCCATGATGGACGTTACAGACTCAAGACTTGGTTCAGGCATAGCCTTTTTAACGATGTTAATGGCTTCTTCGCGCAGGGTTCCGTTCAGGCTTCCATCCGGGTTCCGGCCGATCAGGCCACGGACCGGGTCCGGTCTTTCGTCGGCCAGTCCGCTCAGCTGGAGGGCCCTGGAGTTGGCCACGGCCAGATGCATGTCACATCTCCAGATGAGGACCGGGATCTCCGGGCTGACTATGTCCAGATCCCGGCGCAGGGGCATTCTGTTTTCAGGCCAGTCTGACTCATTGAAGCCCAGCCCCTGTAGCCACTGGCTACTTCCGTGCATTGCCAGTATACTGGCCTTGTGACGGATCATTTCCAGGCAATGAATAAAAGATTCAGCCCGGTCAAGGGGAATATAGGTCCGGCCCATGGCCCACTGGTAGTAGTGAAAATGTGAATCCCAGAACCCTGGCAGGACCAGACTGCCTTCCAGGTCAATGGTCCTGGTTCCTGGGCCAGGGTTCAGGCCAAGACAAGGGCCAGCACCCACAGCCATGATCCGTTTTCCAGCAATGGCCAGGGAACCGGCCTCTGGAATCAGGGGGTCCATAGTATGGATGCGGGCGTTTTCCAGGATCAGATCAGGCTTGCGCATTTTCTCTCCTCAAAGCAGAAAGCCTGAAGGGAAAGGGTCAGTTTTATCCAGAACAAAGGTGTGCAGACCAGTGACATGGGCGCTGCCAGTGACTTCCACGCAGACTGCCCGGTATTCTCCGACCATGGTTTCCTGGACAATCCTTGCTTTGAAAGAGGTGCCCAGAGGACCGCTGTTCTCATAAACAGCGTCTCTGGATACAAGTCCTCTGGAGTAGAGCAGGGCCATCTTGGCCGAGGTTCCAGTGCCACAGGGGGAACGGTCCAGGTGGGATTCGCCGTAAACCACAAAGCTGTTACCCTGACAGGGACCCTTGGTCCTGTAAAATTCAGTTACATCTATACTGGCCACCTCGTCCCTTTCAGGATGTCGGACATCCAGGTGTCTGGAGGCCAGGGCTGTGATGTCCATCCCCAGCCGGATTATTTGATCATGGGAAAGCTCAAGAGATTCAAAAAGGGGCTGGCTGAGGTCCACCATGGCAAAAAAGCCCCCGGCACAGACCAGGTCGATGCAGACAGTGCCTATCCCGGGAACAGCCAGAGAAATGTTTCTGGCATATGTAAAACAGGGCACAGAAGTAAAGGAAACAGAATCAACCCGGCCGGGTCTCATTTTGACCAGAACAGGCATGGGTCCTGAAGGTGTGTCCACGATCAGACGCAGGCAGCCGTCAGCATCAGGAAAGGCTTTGATCATTCCTGTTTCCAGGAGGGTAGTTACTGCGCCGATGGTTGCATGGCCGCAAAGATACGGGTACCTGCGGGCATCCATGTATATCAGTCCGAATGATGCACCCGGGGTAGTGGGTTCAGTCATCAGTGCAGCAACAACATCCCGGTTTCCCCTAGGCTCGGTGGTCAAAAGAAGTCTTTCCCGATCCAGGTTGTGGATTGTGAAATTTCTTTTTTCAGCCATGGTCCTGCCGGGAATTGGGCCCAAGCCTTCAACCACGAGCCGGGTGTATTCTCCGGCAGTGTGGGAGTCTATGGTTGTTATGCCTGTAGGGAACCGCCTTTTAAAGGCGGCATAGGTGTCATCTTGATGCATGAGAAAAATATACTACTCTGAACCAGCTTTCTGGGCAGACAGGAGTCCGCAGTGCCTGGGGGCAACGTCTACTACTACCCTGTCCCCGATCTTCAAGGCTGTGATATTGACAATGCTGATGACGTGGATGGAAAGTCCGCCCTCCAGGTCGACAAAATAACTTACTTCACCTCCCATGTAGCTCCGATCCTTGATCACCCCTTTAAAGACATTACCCTGGGTTTCCTCAGGAACCTCATCATGGGGAAAAATATAAAATTTCTGGGCTCTGATGACCAGTTCCACATCAGCACCTTCATTCCAGTCTGATGGATGCCGGGAGAGGAATTCATGACCGCTTTCAAGTCTGATGGTATATGTATCGCCTGTTTTGTTCACCACCCTGGCCGGATAAAAGTTGGATGAACCCAGAAAGTCAGCTACAAACCGGTTGGCAGGAAAATTATAGACGTCTTCAGGAGGACCTTCCTGCTGAAGACGCCCGTCTTTCATGACCACGATCTTGTCGGACATGCTTAAGGCTTCACGCTGATCATGAGTGACGAACAGGGTTGTCACTCCGAGCATCTGCTGCAGGTTGTCGATCTCTCTGCGCATGTCTTCACGAAGGTTTTCATCCAGGGCGGACAAAGGCTCGTCCATGAGCAGGACATCGGGCTCAATAACAATGGCCCTGGCCAGAGCTATGCGCTGCTGTTGTCCCCCGGAGAGCTGAGAAGGGTAACGCTGGCCCACATCGGGCAGACGGACCATTTCCAGAGCATTCCTGACTTTTTCTTTTAAATCAGTCTTGGATACATTGCGGTACTTCAGACCAAAAGCTACATTGTCAAAGATGGTCTTATGAGGAAAAAGGGCGTAGTTCTGAAATATCATCCCAAGGTTACGCTTATGAATGGGGATATCATTGACCATCCTGCCATTGATGTAGATTTCCCCTTCAGTCGGGTGTTCAAGCCCGGCTATCATTCGCAGGATAGTGGTTTTTCCGCATCCGGAAGGGCCAAGAAGGGTGACCAGAGAACCCTGTTCAATATTCAAATCTATTTTTTTAACAGCCTCCATTTTTCCGAATCTCTTTACGATTCCCTTGAGCTGCACCACAGGCTGCTGTTGCGAGTTTTCCACTTTGCGAAATTCTCCTGATGTTAAGGCCCCTCAAAGGTAAACAAGCTGAGGGGCCTTGGATTTGTCTGTTTTTTGAACAGAAGGTTTTTTGCCCTGGGCCAAGACCGTCAACGCCAAAGGAGCCTCAGGTCATGCCCAGCCTTAATGATGACCGGTTGCGACCTTTAGTTCCCATGGGCTGAGAATTGGCATCAGGTTCAGGTAGCTGTTCTGGTTATGATCAGCGTCCGGCCCTGACCCGGTCCCATCTCTCAGCCCATTCCAGTTGCCTTTCATTCCAGTAATGGGGATCAGCAAAAAGATAGCCCTGGAGTTTTCCGGTGGGATCAAAGGCCGGCAGATTTTTAATTTTTTCAGTCAGTTCCACCTTGGTGGGGTCAAGACTGGGGGGATACATCTGCCCTTCAGCCACGGCAATTGAAGCTTCCGGGGCCAGCATGAAGTCAAGCAGCTGATGAGCAACATCAAGGTCAGTACCCTTCATGACAAAGATGCATTCCTGCCAGGAGTAACAACCTTCAGGGGCCAGGAACCCTATGGGGTATCCCTGCTCCTGGAGATGGGCTACTCGTCCGGACCAGGCAACAGTGGCATAGACCTCTTCACTGGCCAGAAGGTTCATGAGTTCAGCTCCCGAGCCCCAGTACTTCCTGACCATGGGCACCTGTTTGCGCAGGGCATCCCATACTGCGTTGATATCCTGGATATTGTTGGGGTCCTGGCCAGTGTAGAGCGCTGCATACCAGATGTTGGTCCGCCACTCAACCCAGCTGCCCAGGTTGCCTCTGATGGAATCGTCCCAGAGCAGGGAGGCTCCAAGTTCTTCAGCTTTTTCCTCTGAGATGTACTTGGTGTTGTAGGCGATCCCGGTCTGACCGAGATTATAAGGAACTGCGGACAACGCTTCCGGAGTGATTCTGCGGTAAGGCTCAATCATGGCCTCCATGACCAGCTCCAGATTTCCAATTTTGGATTCATCCAGGGCTGTGTTGAATTCGAGACCGACATACCGGGCATAGTCAAAGACTCCGCTTAAGTGGGCCAGATTGAATTCTCCTCCAGGTGGAAAGGAGGCAATTACCCTGGTCAGATATGAATCCATATCACCGAATTCACCGTCCACGACTCGTATCCCTGTAGCACTGGTAAAGGGCTCAAAGGCGTAGCGTCTGAAGGCCTGGGAGGTGGTGCCGCCCCAGCCGTCAAACCTTATCCTGCCCTGGGCCATGGCATTACGGACCAGACCAAAGGGTCCTCCTACCAGCCCGGCAGCTACCCCAGCCACACCGAGATATTTTACAAAGTCCCTCCGGGAAAGGTTTCCCTGACGATACTGGTGTCTTACTTCCTCCAGTCTCTTGTTCATGATTTCCTCCTGGGTTTGAAGTTAGCAAATTTATCTGTTTTTTGAAAAGTACCTGATCAGCAGAGCCGCTGTCAGGGGGGCCATTATGGTGAAAAAGATCATCACCGTGCCCAAGGCGTTAATTTCAGGACTTATGGAATGCCTGAGCATCCCGAAAATTCTGACCGGTACGGTCTGGTGCTCAGCTGTGGCCCAAAAGAGGGTGGCGGTAATATTGTCAAAGGAAATAGTGAAGGCGAAAAGAATCCCGGCCAGCACTGCCGGCAAAAGCAGGGGAAGAGTTACTTCCCGGAAAGTCTGAAATGGATTGGCTCCAAGGGATTTGGCCGCTTCTTCATAGACATTGTTTATGCTGACCATCCTGGCCTGAACTATGAGCAGGACATAGGGCAGGGTAAGCATGACATGCCCCAGTAGAAGCATGGCAAAGCTCTTGGGTTGCTGCAGCCAGCGCATGAACAGAAGCAGGGCCACGCCGAGCACGACTTCCGGGACCATGATGGGAGCAAGAAGCAGGGTGTTCAGTGAGTTCTTGCCTCTAAATGAATAACGGACAAAGGCCATAGCTGCTGGAACTGCAATGGTCGTGGATATAAGAGCGGCAAGGGTTCCCAGAAGCAGGGAGCTTTTAAAGGCCTGGATGATGGACTGATTCTGAGCCAGTTCAGCATACCATTTCAGGGTGAATCCCTGCATTGGAAAGCTGGCAAACTGCTGAGTGTCAAAAGACAGGATTATGACCACCACAATGGGCAGGAACATGAATACGTAGACCAGAATGGTGTATAGTCTGATGAAAGACCAGCCTGTGATCCTGAACATGCTTAATTACCTTTGAAAGCTTTAAAGAGTTGATTGATCCCCAGATAACGGTTGTACGTCCAGACAATGGTTCCAAGAAGCAGCAGCAGGATTACGCTGATGGCTGATCCAAACGGCCAGTCCAGAGTGCCGATGACCCGGTTGAATATCAGGTTGGCGATCATTTCATTTCCAGCCCCGCCCAGAATCATGGGGGGAAGATATGTTCCGGCAGTGAGCACAAAGACCAGCAAACAACCCGCACTGACCCCGGGCAGGCTCAGGGGCAGGGTGACTTCTTTAAAGGCCTGCCATTCATTGCAGCCCATGCTCCTGGCAGCTTCAAGGAGGTTCTTGTCGATTCCCTCCAGACTGACAAAAATGTTGAGAATCATAAAGGGCAGCAGAAACTGAATAAGGCCCATAAGCACTGCAGCTTCGTTATACAATAATGACAGGGGCTGGGATATAAGTCCGATCTTCATCAGGAAATGGTTTAGGAATCCGTTGGCCCCCAGGATGTTGATCCAGCTCATGGTCCGGATTATGAAGCTGATCCAGAAGGGCAGCATGATGAGAAGAATCAGGGCCTGTCTGTACCGGGAAGTGCTCCTGTGAAAAAAGTAAGCCGGAATATAGCCCATGACCAGGCACAGCAAGACACAGAAAAGGGAGACTCTAATGGTCCTGAACAGGATACTGGGATAAAACAGGTCTTCAAAGAATCTGGCATAGTTTCCGAACTGAAAGGCTGGAATTACAGCCCCGGTAGGAGCCCTTAGCCAAAAACTGTATACAATTACAAAAAGTATCGGAATGACCAGCAGCAGGAAGATGGCGGTTAAAGACGGAGAAAGCAGAGCCCAGGGTTTCCAGTTGATTTTTTTCATGTAGTATGGGTGGTGGGTTATGGTCAAAAAACAGTATGCTATCTTATATGACTTACCCTGATGATTGTGTATCGTCAAGCATTAATTGGTTTTTTTATAATTTGGCCTTTATAAAGCCCATCAGAAAAGCCTGTTTCAGGTCTGTAAGTCGTACAAATAGTCCCTTTTGGCAATCAAGGCTGGTTGCCTGAAGAAAGGTGAGAATTCCGGCAGCTGGTCCAGCCGGTCTGACAAAGTTTTGACCGGCGGTTACATTTTTTGTGAAATTGAACATGTGAGGCTGTTTGATTGTTTTGAAAAATATGCATACTTCAATTGAATAAGAGCTAAACTTTTTGATGCCTTGGAAAGGAAATTGCGGGTGAATCAAGCATTGGGCCAGAGAATCAGTTATCTTCGCTCTCTCAAGGGAATGAGCCAGGAAGAGCTTGCGTTTGAGGTTGGTCTGTCTTCACAGCATTTGAGCCGGGTGGAAAGAGGGGTTTCAGATCCTTCCCTGGCCACCCTGAAAAGGATCTGCCATTGCCTGCAGACAGATCTGGTGGATTTATTTCTTTTTGCTTTTCCTGATACCTGGCCGGATGGATCCGGGAGGTCTGGTCCCCAGGATTTTTCTGGTTGCGAGACCAGTGTTTCAAGCCCCTCTGGCATGATCACCTTTGATGATGCCGGGAAAGTCCAGTTTTCTTCCGGAGCATACCGGCTGATGGGACATAATCCAGGATCATTCTATCCAACTTTGAACAGGTTTATCAAGATGGTAATTCCTGAAGACCGTCCCTTGTGCCGGGATTTCTTTCAGAACCATGTATCCCAGAATAAACCGGTCGAGATAGTGGTCAGGCTGATGAGAAAAGGTTCTCAGGTTACGCTGAAGCTTTGCCGGGACGTGATCTGGAGCAAAGAGAGTGACTCCAAGAGAATATTGTTCCTGCTGACCGACCTTTCCGGTTACATGGTCTTGAGGGACTTCTGGATACGGGACAGACAGCAGCTGGAAGAATATGTGAACAAGAGAAATCTTGAGTTGTCCAGGGCTCTGGAGAGTTATCAACAGGAGCTGGAAAGAAGAAAAAAATATGAACATGAGTTGAAGATCAGCGAACGCATGGTTTCCGGATCTGCTGACGGGCTGGCATTTTTATGTGCCGAGGCAAAGTTTAAAGTGGTCAACAAAAGCTTTGAGGAAATTTTCAGCCTGACCCGAAAAGCAGTCGTTGGAAAGAACTACCTTGAGGTCATGAAGAACCGGTTCAGGGACACGCAGTGCCTGAAACCAATTGAGCAGAACATCCTGCTGGCCCTTAAGGGCGTCCAAGTCCAGTTTGAGCAGTGGATAGAAGATACGTTCAACAGGACGGTTTTTATCTGTGTCAAACATGTCCCGCTGATTGAAAAGGGTATATTAACCGGAATCATCGTTTCGGTTCAGGACATGACCGACCAGAGAATGGCCGAGGAAAGCTGTAAAAGGATAGTTGAGACGATCACAGAAACGATATTGGAGGTCAACAGCAGGCTGGAAATCTCCTTTGCTAATGAGAATGTGTCTGAGCTGCTGGGCTATGACCCAAAGTCCATGTCAGGGCTGTCTCTCCTGGAACTGGTTCATCCCCAGGATGTTAATCATGTTGAAGAGAGTATTAAAAAAGCGAATGACCATACAGGCTCTTCCAGGTTTGAGGCCAGGTTTATTCACAGAAATGGCAGCCTGGTTCTTGTCCATGTCTGCTCTTCGCGGCTGTTTGATGGAACAGGTTCTTTTCTGGGAGCTACGGTGATGGTGGTGAACCTGGGTTCTTCCTATTGGTTGAGAAAGACAATCAGCAATGATGCATTGATAACTTAAATGCATTTCATAATCAAATTTGGATGTCTGTTTATGAGGTCGCAGTTACTGTTGGTGGCTGGTTTCACTTAATCAAAATCAGGAGTTGAACATGGATAAGATTCCCGGGGCTGATCGTTTGGCAAAAGAGCCAAAACTGTTGATTGGATTATGCCGTAATGTTGTGGAACGCCTTGAGGATTCAGTGGACAATGTGGAGATCCCTGTTCTGGAGGCCCAGCTTCGGGAAATATCCAATACAATCGTCAGGTTAAAAAAACTTGGGGTTGCTGTCCCTCCGGCCTTGCGGACAGAAAAGCACAGGCTCTCATCACTTTTGAATTCAAAAGCAGAGGGTTATGATTCTCTTGTTTATCTGGCCTATGAATTCGAGGGAATTCTGCAGGACTTAAGGTTCCGGATGGGCGGCCAGCCTGAAAAACCATTAAAGGCAAAGAATCGTCCGCACAGTGCCAGCGTTGATAAAAACGACAGGGAAATACTCCGGGAATACATGATGATTGCCTTGGAGAACCTTGGAGGCAGAGCCAGGGTGACCAGTGTTCTGGAGGAGATGACCAGGCTTCTCAAGAAAAAAATGCTCCCTGGAAACCTTGAACTTTACCAGGATGGGAAAAAGATATCCTGGACAGCCCAGCCCCAGGATAACGGTATAGCTCAATTAGCTGGCAAAAGAGCAGGTTATGATGATCTTCCCCTGGATGTATGGGAATTCGAAGAAAAAAGCATTAGAAAGCATATTGGTTAGCTTTTCCAGGCCGTTATTCTTTTAGCTGGGTCAGGGGCAAGGTGTGATTACCAGGAAAAAACTGAATATCTACGATAAAATTTTTAAACATTTTATCTCCAAGGACAAGGGGTGCATACTTGCCATTACCAGTGATCAGCTTTTTTCCAAGGTGATCAGAGGGGCATTCAGGTCAGCCGGACTGCCTACTAATTCTCTTTTTAACTGTTCCCAGCTGGATAAGGCCATATCTCAAGGAAAAAGTCTGCTGGTCAGATTTACCCAGGTAATTTTTCTGGTGGATACCACCATGGAGGGGAAAACAGGTGTTATTCACCTGAAGAGTATCAAAGAACTCATGGGTAGCAGCTGCAGGATTGTTGTTGCAACCAATGAAGTGGGCAGGGAAAGGATTATACAGATGTATGAGATGGGAGCGGACAATGTCATAATAAAGCCCATTTCAGTTGATTCCTTGATCCAGAAAATTGCCCATACCATAAATCCCAACAAAAAAATCGGCAGGCTGGTGGATGAATGCCGGGCCATGATTGCCCTGGATGAGCTGGATAAGGCAGAGGAAACAGTTCAGGCCATCATCTCCATCAAGGCGGACAGTCCCATTGCCTATATTTTGAAGGGAGATATTGCCAAGAAAAAAAAGGAGTTTGATACTGCAGAGCAAAATTATCTCCAGGCTTCAAGGTTCAATGGACATTACCTTGACCCTCTAAAGAAGCTGGCTGAATTATATTCTGATACCAACCGCCTGGAAAAAAAACTGGAACTGCTTAAAAAACTGGATGTGATCTCTCCCCTGAACCCTGAGAGAAAAATTGACATTGCCCAGACCTATCTTGAGGCAGGTAATGAAGAAATGGCCATTCAGAATTTTAACTTGGCAGTGGAGCAGGTAAAAAAACAGGTCGGGGAAATGATTTGCGGGACCTTGATGAAGATCGCCAGAAAGGCTCAAGGAGTCAGGCCGGATATAAGCAGTAAATACATCAGCATGGCCATTGAGCAGAAGGGTAAGCTTCTGAGCAGAGAAGATCTATGGATGATTGCAGAGATGGGGGTGGCCCTGAGGCAGCAGGGCAAATGGCAGGAGGCCATTTCCTATTATAAAAGAGGCCTTGAAGTGGCACCACTGAGTGGATACCTTTATTATAATATCGGAGTGGCCTATCTGCAGGGAAAAGAGTTTTACAAGGCCTTGTCCAGTTTTCAGAAGACCATTGAGTATTCTCCGGAAATTCTCAAGAAGCAGGCTGTGATCCCCTGCAATATAGCTAAGGCCTATATAGGCCTTGGCAGGAAGAAAGAGGCGGCAAAGTTCCTGAACATGGCCCTCAAGCAGGACCCGGATCATAAGGAAACCAAAAGGATTCTGCTGACCGTCTGGAAGAAAAAGATTTCAGCATCCCGCCAACCACACCAGTCATAACTATCTGGTCCTGCTTTGAGGGCTAATGGTCTGTATCTTGCTTTTGTGATTCAGTTAAGGATCACCAAGGAGGATGACCATGGACTCAACCAGCCTTTATTCATTAAAATCAAACCCTTTTCATGGGAATGAATGTTTCCTGCCCAAAGGAATGAACAGCACTGGCCAGTCAAAAAAATGTCAGGACACTGACTATCCTTGTTATTCAAGGGATCTGCCAGACGACAGGGTAAGCATCAGTCTGGGATCAGCTTTCAGGGCAGAGCCAGCTGGGTCAGCCATAAAAGCAAGTCTGGCTGAAATTGCCCCTGGCAAGGAGGATAAGCACAAAAAGCGGCCGGTTCCGGAAGGATCAGCCAGAGAAGGGGCACAGTCCAGGCATGAGGATAGCAGGGAACAGCCGTATTCAAGGGTTGATCTGTATGTTAAGGGCGTCGAGTCAAGGGAGTTCTTGCCGGTGGAGCTTTCAGAGTACAGCTACAGCCTTAGAAAGTATTACAGCAGACTGCTGGGTCGAATTACTGTCTAGAGAAAACCCTGGAAGGGTCAAGGGGATCATGAGCTGAAACCGGACTTGAATCAGGATTTATCCAATGAATTTTTTCATCTCCTGCCGGACCAGCTCAAAATCTTTTTCAAGTACCTGGATCAAACTTTTTACTTTATCAGAATCACCATTCTTCCCGGCAGCTTCAATGCGTCCGGCTGTTTTTGCCAGGGACATGCAGCCGGTATTAGCAGCAGTACCTTTGATGGAATGGGCTGTTCGACCGGCTTTTTTCAGGCGGTTCTCCCCAAGGCAGGCCTTGATTTCATGGATCTGATCCGGGATTGTATGAAGAAACAGCTGGGCAATCTCCCTGGCTGCATTCAGGTCATTGGCAAGCCTGTCCATTAAAGCCACCTGGTCAAAGACTCTGTAGGGCGATGGTTCTGGCTGCTCTTCTGGGGGCAAAGGTGAAGACCGGTTTTTTCCGGTCATGTCTGCTGGGTTCAGATCCATGGGAATCCATTTAGTCAACATATCAGCCAGATCTCTGCTCCGGACAGGTTTGGTTAAATAATCGTCCATGCCAGCTTCAAAGCCTTTTTCCCGGTCTTCCTTCATGGCATGGGCTGTGAGGGCAATGATGGGAACCCGGAATGCCCCGGATTGATTATTAGTTCCAGATGGAGGCTGCTTGGGGTCGGCCTGGCCGGTTCTGCCATGATCCTTGCCCGGAATGTTCAGGCCAGCCATATTGTCCTCAATTTTCCTGATTTTTCTTGTGGCTTCCAGACCGTCCATGCCCGGCATCTGAATGTCCATCAGGATAAGGTCAAAACTTTTTTTCTCAAAGGCCTGAACAGCCTCCACACCATTATGGGCCAGATGAACCCGGTGGCCCATATTCTTGAGGTTTTTCATCACTACCATCTGGTTAATTTTATTGTCCTCTACCAGGAGTATTTCTGAAGCCTGATCTCCCCTGACATTCAGGGCCTGATTGTTGTTACCCAGTTTGGGTTCATGCCTGGGACAATCCTGGACATCCACTCCCAGTTCAACCGTGAAGCTGAACTTTGACCCCCGACCCGGGATGCTTGTGGCCTGGATTTCTCCGTTCATGAGCTTTACAAGCTGCTTGGAAATGGCCAGTCCAAGACCTGTTCCCCCGTATTTTCTTGCTGCAGTGGTGTCTACTTGAGAAAATTTATGGAAAAGAAGATGTATCTTATCTTCAGGGATTCCAATGCCGGTATCCATGACCGAAAATTCGACCATACAGCTGGCTGGGGACTGTGACACCATAAAGGCTTTGAGGGTGATTTTGCCAGTATCAGTAAATTTGAGAGCGTTTCCAGTCAGATTGGTCAGGACCTGAAGAAGTCTGAGCTCGTCTCCTCGAACACAGGAGGGCAGCTTGGGGTCCTTGATGAAATCAAATGCCAGACCCTTGTCTCTGGCTCTTTGAGCCATGTTCCGGGAGAACTCATCCAGCAGGACGGGCAGGTCAAAATCACTGGTTGCCAGTTCAAGCCTTCCAGCCTCTATTTTGGAAAAGTCCAGGATGTCGTTGATCAGCGTCAGCAGGGTTTCACCGCTGGACCGGATTATCTCTGCGAATCTCTTTTGGTCCTGGCTCAATGCTGACTGAAGCAGGTGTTCGGTCATCCCGATAACGCCGTTCAAGGGAGTCCGGATTTCGTGGCTCATATTGGCCAGGAATTCGCTTTTGGCGATGTTGGCGGATTCTGCCTCCTGCTTGGCCCTGATCAGGCTGCTTTCTGTTTTTTTCAAAAGGGTTATGTCCTGAAATACGGTATAGACCATGTATGGTCTTGCTGACCCGGGTCTGTACAGGGGTACGGCAGTAATAATTATCCAGATGTAATCTTTTTGATGAGGATTTAAGATGCCCATCACCTTGTTGAGAATTGATTTTCCGGTATGATAGGCAAGGAAGGCTGGAAGTTCATTTTCTGGATATCTGGAACCGTCTTCTCTGATGAATTCCCATTCCCGGGCCAGGAGGATGCCCTTTTTTACCTGATCCGGGGTCAGGCCCAGGATGCTCATTGCTGCCGGATTGGCCTCAACTATCCTGCCCTGGGCCGATTGGTAGATAACCCCCTGGGACATGGTTTCAAACAGGGTTTCGAATTTTTCCCGGGTGGATCTGCGTTCCATCTCCATAGCCCCACGGATGGCAAAGCTTTTCAGTAAAGAAAGGGCCTCAGGATCATAATGCATGGGCTTATCGTCCAGCATGGCCAACAGCCCGATGGTCTGACCTGAACTGTCTTTAAGGGGAGTACCCCAGTAGCTTTGAACCCCAAGCTCCACAAGCAAGTGGTCCTCTGGAAATTTTTTTTGAACATTGTCAGGATGGTGGCATGTGTCTGTGGTGATAACGTCAAAACAGGGCGTACCCTTAAGATTATAGGAGAAATTTTCACCAAAACCGTCATTGGCCCATACAGCAAGAGTCCTGGCGATATCCGGCTCATTGTTGTCAATGGAAGCTATAAGGGCATAGCGTGTGTCCTGGGAAGTGGCCAGAAGCCTGACCAGAAAACAAAAGACATCCTCTTGCGAACCAGCATCGCTTTCAGCAATGGCCTTTAGGGTTTCCTGGTATTTTTTTATCTGACTGGTGTCTCTGAAGACAACCACTGCACCTGTTTGCTGGGTGTGTTCAGTCAAAGACGAGACAGTAAGACTTACAGGGAACATCTTTCCATTTTTGGTGAAAAAGTGTTCCTGGGTGTGTCTTGTCCGGCCGTCTTTCAGGGTTTTGAAGACCGGACAGTCATGGCTGGGATAAACCTCGCCGTCTGGCCGGTGGTGGTGAAAAAGAAGGTGTTGGTTCTGATTGATCAGTTCTGTTCTGGAAAAACCCAGCATGTCCAGGGCGGCCTGGTTCACAAAGGTGCACAGTCCGTTGCTGTCCACCCCATATACTCCCTCCCCCAGGGCTTCCAGTAATGTGCCCTGCATCTGAAGATGACTGGTGGCCTCGTCCTGAGCTTTTTTTCTTGGGGTGATATCCGAGATAAAGCCCTGATAGTATGCGTTTTGGCCTTTTGGAGTCACTAGGCGAACATTCATGGATATCCAGAAAGTTGAGCCGTTGGTCCGGATATGCCGGCATTCAAAGTTGGTTACCATTCCCCTGGATTCAAGGAGGGTTTTGAATTTTTCCCTGTCCTCCGGGTTCAAGTAAAGCTGGTGCGGGATGTCTGTAACCCGTTTCACCATCTGTGCAGGAGAATCAAAGCCGTACATCTCTGCCATGGCCGGATTTACGCTTAAAAAAGTACCCTGGGGAGAAGACTGGAATATGCCGATGGGTGCCGAATCAATGATGTCCCGGAACTCTTCAAAGCATAAGGGTTGTTCTGGGCTGGTGTTTCTGTCAGGAGGGGATTGTCTGTTCATTGCTGTCCAGGGTTAATGGTTAGGACTCTTCAGCAGGATCCGGCCAGGGAGGGTTGGACAGGCAGCAGCTTCAGCCTGGACGGATCAAGGCAATTCAGAATTGGTCAGGGACTGCAATCTCCATCCAAAACCGGTCCTGTAACACAATGTCACTTTAGATCTGGTTTTGCAACCAGATCAGTCTGGTAAAGATCAGTTGTTCTCTGAAAAAAATGGCTGGTTCATGTCCCTTATCCGGAAGAATGCCTCAGAACTGGTCTGGATCCGGGTGGGCTGTCTTGAATGGGCGACAAGAGGCCTAGGCTTTTAAGAAGTTATGCCTGGGTATCAGCGGTGCCTGGCAGCATGGCCAGGGCCAGCTTCATCTCCTGGGAGAATCTGTTGTGAACCGCAGTGCGGATAGAATCGCTGGAGCCGGAAAAACGGGTTTTGCGTTCCTGGTAGACAGCCTGGATCATGTCTCGATCAGGATTGTCAGCCTGCTGCAGATCGACCTTTCCTGCGGCCCTTTGAAATATATTCATGGCTCCATGCACACCGTGCTGGACAGCCGTGCTCCACAGGACTTCTCTCAAGGCAGAGGATGCTGATTTAATATCCAGGCCGGTTCTGGCCTTAACCCCTCTGGCGGCTGGCAGATAAAAACTGTCATAGATGAACTGGTGCTGGAGGTCGGCAAAAAGCCTGGGATGCTGCTCATCAATTTTTTTCCATTCTTCAGGCATTGCCCCGGTTCTGGACCCGGTATTACCTGGTCCGGACTGACGCAATCTCTGGGAAAGATCAGGAGCTTTCGTGTCGAGAAATGTCAGGAATTCGTCCAGGGTGCCCATGCGGGACGAAAGCTGGTAAATTCCATAGCAGGTTCCGCCCATCCGATCATAACCAATGGCCCCGGAACGGTCTGCTGATTCGAATCTGGCTGCCAGGCTTCCCGGCCTGAGGTCTTCCTTCTGACCAGACTCAATTTCCTGGTGTTCAGGCTTTTTTCTGAAGGCAGCATGTTCCATATAGGCTGAAGTCGCTTTTTTCTGCAGGGTGGGATCAGGTGCATGGTCCCTGAATGCAGGACTATCAGCCAGACGGTTCTGCCCGGTGCTGACTGGAGCACTCCCGGACAGCAGCCCTGGGCCGGAACTGATGGTGGAGGCCAGGGCCATGGTCTGGATGGATACAGCCTGAAACCCTTTTAATCCACTCTGAAGATTGGATTCAAGGCCCTTAACCAGGAGACCATTCAGGGATGGGTCTTTTTGGTGGATGGTATTCAGGATTTCCAGAATTTGCGCCTGGCTGGAACTTTCAGGAACCTGGCTGCCTGAAGTTATTGCAGGGTCCAGTGAGGCGGCAGAAAAGTCAATTTTTTGTCTGATGGCGTTGGAGGCGTACCTGGGAGTATCGACTGTTATTGGCATGCGGATTCTGGCCTGGCCGGATTCTAAAGTCGGGGCAGCTGCAGGCTGTTCTGAAGCTCTGTCAGAAGCAACTGGACCGGTCCGACCCTGGTCTGGGGCCGGCATTGTCCTGGAATCAGCCAGTGATGGAGGCAGAGCAGCGGCCAGGTTGTTGTTCATGATCATTTCAAAGAGCCTGTATTCGCCTCCGGGTAGTTCCCCGGCTGCAGGGCTTTTGGACAGGCTGTTCCGCATGAAAGCCATCATATGTTGTTCAGGTTGTTTGATAATCATGTCCAGATCCTTTTTGGTTTTCATGTTATCATATTCAAGATTCAGGCCATAATTTGGGATGGTTGTTTGACGTGCATAATTTAAAGATCATGTCCAGGGATTGAACTGGTGGAATTATGCAGGAAAAGCCTTTGTCAGGATGATGAAACAAATGACAGTGCCTGCCAGGCATCTGACGCAGAAAAAAGGTTCTTGAAAATCAGTTGAAATAGTAAGGCGATTCTGGTTGAATGTATTTTTCGACCATGCCGCCTGGGGGCGTCCTGAAACATCAGGGCTGAGACAGCACCCCTTGAACCTGATCCGGGTCATACCGGCGGAGGGATAGGCGAGGATGGGCCGGATAATTGGAATTGCCCGGCCAGGCCTTCCTCTGCATATTCCTCCTGAACTTTATTACTGGGAGGATTTAATGAAAACCCAACTGGAAAAAGCCAAAGCCGGGATAATCACCCCGGAAATGGAAGCAGCCGCTGCCCATGAAGGAGTTGACAGCAGCAGGATCTGTCAGCTCCTGGCCAGGGGCCTGGCAGTACTGCCCAAAAATATCAAGCGTGATTTCAGGGAAATTCGGTCCATTGGTCAGGGGTTAAAGACCAAGGTCAATGCCAACCTGGGAACAAGCGGCGTCCTTGCTGACCAGGGTCTAGAGAAAAAGAAGCTGAACCAGGCGTTGCGGGCTGGAACCGACTCCATAATGGATCTGTCTACCGGCGGAGATCTGACCCGGATCAGGGAGATGTTTTTGGAACAGTCTCCGGTGATGGTGGGCAGCGTTCCCATATACGGTCTGGCAGCCAAGATGGTTCATCAGGGGCGACCTCTGAGCAGGATGGACAGCGATATCCTTTTCAGGGAAATCGAAGAGCAGTGCAGGCAGGGAGTGGACTATATAACCGTGCACTGCGGCATCACCAGCCGGTCTCTGGAAATGCTGGAAAGGTCCGAACGTATCATGCCCTGCGTCAGCCGGGGCGGTTCCATCCACATGAACTGGATTAAAAAGAATAAAAAAGAAAATCCACTCTTCGAGAACTTTGATACCCTTTTGGAGATTGCTGGCAGTTATGATGTCACCTTGAGTCTTGGTGACGGTCTGAGGCCGGGCTGTATTGCCGATGCTCTGGATCAGGCCCAGGTGGATGAACTGATGACCCTGGCCCATCTGGCCCGGAGGGCCTATGAGAAGGGGGTCCAGGTCATGATTGAAGGCCCGGGCCATGTACCCCTTGGCCAGATCAGCAGTCAGATAAAGCTCCAGAAAAGACTTTGCAACGATGCTCCTTTTTACGTACTTGGTCCGCTTCCCACGGACATCGCAGCCGGATATGACCATATAACCGCAGCCATAGGCGGGGCTCTTGCCGGGGCTGCTGGTGCTGATTTCCTGTGTTATGTGACTCCGGCCGAACACCTGGGCCTCCCTGATGAAGACGATGTGTACCAGGGGGTTATGGCCTGCAGGGTTGCAGGGCATATCGCGGACATTGAAAAAGGGGTGGCTGGCGCTCTGGAGCAGGACATGAAGATTTCAAAGTGCAGGCAGGCCCTTGACTGGGAAGGGATTATCTCCAATTCCCTGGATCCGGACCTGGTCAGAAAACGACTCCAGATTACGGACGATGAAAAGGGATGCTCCATGTGCGGAAAATTATGTGCTGTGAGTTGTGAAGAGAAGATGTAAATGGATAAAGTCGGATCCTGCCGAGTCGCCAGGCTGGCCGGGCTTGGTTTTGCCCTGGGTGCCACTGTGATCTGGTCTGGCAATTTTATTGTGGCCAGGGGGCTGAACGAACAGGTCAACCCAGCCACCCTGGCTATGTTACGCTGGCTTGTGGCCTGTCTGGTCCTTTTCCCCCTGGCCGGGGCTGGAACATGGAAAGACAGGCAGACAGTCAGGGTCAATCTCGGATATCTATTGTCAGCTGCCTTTCTAGGAGTGACGGTATTCAATACCCTGATCTATATAGCAGCCCACACTTCGACTGCTTTGAATCTTTCTTTGATAGCCACTTCTACCCCAATTTTTATAATTATTTTTTCCAGGATATTCCTGGGCGAGCCCATAACCTGGGCCCGGTCCGGAGGGCTGGTTCTGGCTGTTTCCGGGGTGGTTGTGCTGATAACCAGGGGTGACCTTTCTATTCTCAGGGAGCTGTCTTTTGCAGCTGGAGATTTGTGGATGGTGGCTGCTGCCATGATATTCGGCGGATACACTATCCTTATCAGGATAAAACCTGCTGAGATCAGTCAGGCAACCATGCTCATGTCCACTTTCGGTCTGGGCCTGGCCATGCTTATGCCCTGGGCCGGTCTTGAAATTTTTTTTAAAGGATTCCCTGCCATTACCATGGATATTCTGGGGTCGGTCCTGTATATTGGGATTGGGGCCTCGCTGGTATCGTTTTTTTTCTGGGCCAAAGCCATATCCCTTGTGGGTCCGTCCACAGCCGGGCTTATATACTATACTCTGCCTCTGTTCAGCGGGCTTGGCGCTTTTCTGCTTTTAGGGGAGCCCATTGGCTGGATTCATGCCCTGAGCGGGGTCATGATTCTTGGAGGAATTGCAGTTGCCACCAGGTGGTGATGGTCAGGACCAGGCTTTTTGGGACCGTTGACCAGTTAACCCTGGTAGTTTGAACTTGAATTCTATACTCTTGGGAAAAATAAACAGGAAGTTGGTATATGGAAGAAAAAACAAAAGTATCAGATCGATTGAAGGAATGGTGCCAGGCTCTAAAAAGTGCTGATCCGGAAAATATTCTGGCCTGTTATGATGTCCATGCATCTCTTCTGCCTACCCTGTCCTCCAGAATAAGAAGGACAAGGCCGGAACTCAGAGAGTATTTCGAGTTTCTGGTGCAGTTGGAACCGGGATGTACGGTCCAGGATGAGCATGTCAGAATTTATGGGGATATTGCCATAAACTCCGGCTCATACACCTTTCACGTATCCAAGGGTGGGGACAGGGCCGCAGTTCCGGCCAGATTTACCTTTGTGTATCGCAACACTGGCGACAACTGGTTGATTGTTGAACACCATTCGTCGCTTTTTCCCGACGACTAAAGGCTGGTGTTTTTTAGATTCAGCTGAAAAAAGGGTTGAGGATGAAGTAGACACCAAGGATCAGAATCAAGATCCCAGCCCCTTTCCTGAACCAGGTCCCGGCACCATGCCAGGCTTTCAGTTCAGTTACTCTCCTGGCCAGGGCGGCTGAGCATCCTGCCACCAGGATGGGCAGACAATGTCCCAGGGCAAAGAGAATGATCATGACAATCCCGGTGGCCACTTTTTCCTGGATGGTTATGATGGCCAGGATGGGGGCGAGAAAGCCAAAGGTGCACATTCCTGAAAGAACCCCGTAGCCAAGCCCCAGGCCCAGGGCTCCCATGTGGCCGCGAAGTTTGAACCTGTGCAGAAAGTTGCCGGGCAGGGAACACTGGGGAACACCCATCATGCCCAAGGCGACCCATATCAGTATGGCTCCGATAATAATCTGCCAGTATCCTCCAACATCACCCAGGACCCTGCCCAGAGCAGCGCATGCAGCCCCAATTGCCGCAATGGTGATGAATAGCCCCAGGCTGAAAAGGAGTGAATAGGTTCCGGCTTCCCTGGAGTCCAATATCCTGTTCTGACCCCCCACATAAGCGACAATAAGGGGAATGGCAGCCAGATGGCAGGGACTGAAGACAACACTGACCATTCCCCACAGAAAAGACCCGATATAAGCGAATCCGGTGTCCTGAGTAATCCAGGAGTTGATGGTGATGAGAAGGGATTCCAGCATGAATGTTTAAGACAATCAGATGCCTGACACCTGGGCGGGCTGGGCAGCAGTTTGTTTTTCCAGTAGTTCGTCAAGGATGCTGGCGACAGATTTTGCATCCATGAATCCCTGATGCCGGAACACTTCCTGTCCCTGGTGGTCATAGAAAATCTGTGCAGGTATGGTGGTTATCCTGAATCTTTGGCCCTGATCACTGTGTTTCCAGATATCTATAAAGGCGATCTTGGCCTGATCCTCATATTTTTCGCGCATCTCCTCAATAATTGGCTCCATCATCTGGCAGGGCAGGCAGGAGTCAGCACCGAGATTGACCATGGTCACCATGCCAGGGGCCGGGACCTGAGGTAGCGGTTGAAGAACAGATTCCTGGCCTTGCTGGATGGAATACAGAAGCATCAAGACAAAGACCGCACCGATAAATATGATTACTGCTGCAAATTTTTTCATGATTGAATAACCTGTTTGGGGTGGCAAAAAATCAGATAACCTGATTTAAACATATGCCACCACCTCGTCAATACCTGAGCAGGATAATCAGGAAATCCATTCCTTGATCTGGTCTTTGGTGGGCACCTTGCCCACGCTTTTGACTTTGCCGTTGATGACTATGGCCGGTGTTCCAAACACTCCGTAGCTGGCGATCTGCATGGTATCGGATATTTTTTCTACATTGGCTTCAACTCCGGTTTCCCTGACTGCTTCCATGACCAGATTTTTGACCTGTTCACAGCGGGGACATCCTGGGCCCAGTACTTTGATATCCATTGAATCCTCCTTGGGTGAATTTTACTGCTTTGCAAGCATGCTGATGGTGTTAATTGAAGAAATTGCCGTAAATCAATCCGCAGAATGTGGCCATAACAATGATAATCAGTGAAAAAACCACAGTCTTTTTCAGGCCCATCACGCTCCCGATGACCAGCATGTTGGGCAGGGACAAGGCTGGTCCGGCCAGAAGAAGGGCCAGGGCCGGTCCCTGTCCCATGCCTGAGCCAAGGAGTCCCTGCAGAATGGGTACTTCAGTCAGAGTGGCAAAGTACATGAGGGCTCCGGCCACAGAGGCGATAAGGTTGGCCTGCAAAGAGTTTCCTCCGACCAGTTCTGCAACCCACTGCTCAGGAATAAGGGCAGGATACCCGGGTCGACCCAGCAGAAAGCCAGCAACCAGGACCCCGGCAAATAAAAGGGGACTGATCATCTTGATAAAAGACCAAGTGGAGTGGATCCAGTCCTGACGTTCGTTTTTCTCGAACCATTTCCAGGCCATGAGACAGACCAGGACAAGCAGAACAGCGGTACTGTGCCACTTGATGGAATAAATGGTCGTCCAGAAGTTGTGTGCTCCAGGTCCTGGCTCGGCAAAAGCGGCAAAGACCAGAACAAGGACCATGGTGAATATGAACAGGCCGTCCTGAAGCAAGGTCCGCTTGTTGGGCTCTTCATCAGGCAGATGCATCTGACATTCTTCTCTTTCTGCTTCATCCCTGCAGAAAATCCAGGACATCAAAATTCCAATGACTACTGCAAAGAAGATGGCTCCAACAGCCCTGGCCAATCCCAGTTGCCAGCCCAGAACCTTGGCAGTCATACTTATGGCCAGAACATTGATGGCTGGGCCGGAATATAAAAAGGCTGTGGCAGGTCCAATTCCGGCTCCTCTGGAATAAATCCCTGCAAAAAGGGGCAGGACTGTGCAGGAGCAGACCGATAGAATGGTCCCGGATACAGAAGCTACTGAGTAGGACAGGACTTTATTGGCTTTTGATCCGAAGTACTTCAGAACTGCGGCCTTGGACACAAATACTGCAATTGCGCCGGCAATGAAAAAGGCTGGGATCAGGCAGGTCAGGACATGCTCCCGGGCGTAATCCTGGAGCATCATGAAAGCTTCCAGACCAGACCTTCTGACGGTTTCAGAATCCCACGGCGTGAGATAGGCCAGCCAGAAGGCCACCAGTATTAACAGCAGTTTTTGCCATTCTTTCATATCTGAGTCAATTGGCCGGGTCTTGATTCCGGCTCAGGATTTTGTTTCGATCAACTGTCTGTGCCTTGGAAATAAGGCTGGTGATACTTGGATCATGGTTGAGCCACGATCCAAGATTCTTAATCATGGCAGCAGCATAAATATTGGAAGGATTTGGTTTCAGGCAGTAATTGACCCAGGACCCTTCTCGGGAACTATAAACAAATTCAGCCTGCTCAAGGACTTTCAGGTGTCGTGAAACTGTAGGCTGGGCAATCTCCAGGATATTCTGGAGTTCACATACGCAATGACTTTTCTGTTCAAGCAGCTTTAATATCCTGACCCTGGTCGGGTCGGACAGGGCTTTTACGGTCAAGATGAATTCTTTCATTTTGTTCCTGCTGGTTTTGATTTATTTCAATATTAATATATGTCAATATATCTGTCAAGGTTGATCACTGCCCAGCTTGCTGAGATTTTGGCGGGCCGTTGGGAATTGTCATTCTGAACAAGTTAAGTTAACATCTAAGTATGATTAGCAGTTATGTCTGGATATTTTGTCCGGGGCTTTGCCTGGTCAAGGATCATCATGGGCACACTTAAGGCTGAGGTAACCAGTCTAGTTTACTTCAGCGAGGACAGCGGGTATGCTGTGGCCAGGGTTAAATCCTCCCAGGAGCCGGGCCAGGTGACGGTCTGCGGAGCCATGGGCAGGATAGTTCCTGGGGAACTGCTTTCACTGAAAGGTGAGTGGAAGGATCATCCCAAATACGGCAGGCAGTTCATGGTTTCCGAGTTTGAGCAACTGTTTCCGGCCAGTATAAACGGGATAAAGCGCTATTTGAGTTCAGGCATGATCAAGGGAGTAGGCCCGGTCATGGCTGAAAAGATGGTGGAGAGATTCGGAAAAAAGGTCCTTGATATTCTTGAGGAGAATCCTGACCAACTACTGCAGGTGGAGGGGATTGGCCCCAAGAAGCTGCAGAGAATAAGGTCTTCATGGGAAGACCAGCGCGAAATAAGAAACCTGATGCTTTTTTTGCAGACCCACCAGATACCGACAACTTTTGCCAGCAAAATATACAAAAAATTCGGCAGGGACTCGGTTTCCAAAATCACTGAAAATCCCTATGATCTGGTCTATGATATCCGGG
Source organism: Desulfonatronovibrio hydrogenovorans DSM 9292 (assembly GCF_000686525.1). Classification (NCBI taxonomy): domain Bacteria; kingdom Pseudomonadati; phylum Thermodesulfobacteriota; class Desulfovibrionia; order Desulfovibrionales; family Desulfonatronovibrionaceae; genus Desulfonatronovibrio; species Desulfonatronovibrio hydrogenovorans. The sequence continues at coordinate 223,915 of NZ_JMKT01000010.1, read as the reverse complement.
GCATCGGGTTCAAGACTGCCGACCGCATGGCTTTGAACCTGGGGGTTGTCCGGGACAGCCCCCAGAGACTCCAGGCTGCCGTAGTTTATGTTCTTTTCATGCTGAGTGAACAGGGACATCTTTTTTTCCCCGGGGCCGCCCTGGTGGAAAAGGTGGTTGAGATCCTGGGCGAAGTTGACCCCGGGCTTATTGAAAAAGCCATTGATCTTCTGGAAGAACGAAAGAAAGTCATTGTGGAGGATCTGGCTGAACAGGGAATAGCCAGGGCTGTTTACTTGACTTTTTTTTATGGCCTGGAAAAGGAAGCTGCCCACAGGTTGTGCAGCCTTTCAACCCATCCAGGGGCAGCAGCGGAAAAAAAGATCAGATCCCATGTCAAGGCCCTGGAAAAAGAGGAGAGAATCACCCTCAGTCCGGAACAGAAAGACGCTGTGATCAATGCCTGCCTGAACAAGGCCTGTGTTATCACCGGAGGCCCTGGTACAGGAAAGACCACCATAACCCGGATGATCGTCAAGGTGTTTGACAGGCTGGGAATGAAGGTCAAGCTGGCTGCACCCACAGGCCGGGCAGCCAAGCGGCTTTCCCAGGCCACCGGGGCTGAAGCGGCTACTATCCATAGACTGCTCAAGTATAATCCTGCCGGAGGATTCGACTACAACGAAGAGAATAAAATCAGGGCAGATGCGGTTATTGTTGACGAGAGTTCAATGCTTGACGCCCATCTGGTTACCCAGCTCCTGAGGGCCCTTCCAGTAACCTGCAGGCTGGTCCTGGTGGGAGATGTGAATCAGCTTCCAGCTGTGGGTCCTGGAAATGTCCTCAAGGACATCCTGGCCAGTCAGGTCCTGCCCAGCTCCATGCTGACCAGCATCTTCAGGCAGGCCAGGGAAAGTTCCATAGTTGTCAATGCACACCGAATCAATACCGGACATTTTCCAGTCAGTTCAGCCCAGAAACCCCCTCAGGCTGATTTTTTCTGGGTGGAACAGGAGGATATTGCAAGGATTCAGGACCTGATCACCTTCATGGTCTGTGAACGCATCCCCCAGGTTTACGGTCTGGACCCCATGAAGGATATCCAGGTGCTCACTCCGATGCATAAAGGAGGCGTGGGTACCCAGGAGCTCAACAATATCTTGCAGGATCGGCTTAATCCAGGTCCTGATGCTGTGGTTCGCGGCAGCAGATCCTTCAGGCCTGGAGATCGGGTTTTGCAATTGCGGAACAATTACGAAAAAGAAGTGTTTAATGGCGACCTTGGCTGGATAAAGCAGGTCAATCAGGAAGATTCAGAACTTATCATTGATTTTGAAGGCAGAAATATTGTATATGAATTTGACGAAGTGGATGAGCTTGGTCTGGCCTATGCAGTCAGCGTTCACAAGTCTCAGGGCAGCGAATTCCCGGCTATTGTGATGCCTGTGGTCACCCAGCACTATTTGCTTTTGCAGCGAAATCTCATATACACTGGACTCACCAGGGCCAGAAGACTGGCTATTCTCATTGGGTCCAAAAAGGCAATGGGAATCGGAATTCGAAACCAGGGCGCAGGCAGACGTTTCACCCATTTTCGATTCCGTCTCCAGAAGGCATTTACTTGAAGGATTAATGACCCATGACAGCGACGTATCTCTTGATCAGGAACAAGGACCTTGAAGGCCGGCTCAGAAGATCTCTGACGAAGTTTCCCTCTGGGGGCGAGATCCGTTGTCTGGATCAGGAGTCGGATCTTGAGAACCTGACTCTCAATGAGGAGCTGATTGTCCTGATGGTGGAAATCCCTTATCCCGGACCGGGCTATGAAGGGATCCGGAACTGGGTTGATACTGCATCAAGAGAAAGGGGAATAGCTGTCCTGGCTATTTCACAATCCGGATCGGCTCTGGGTACTGAGGTTAAGGAAGCTTTGCCGGTTGACGGAGTTATGGATACTCATTGGGATGAGGCCATGCTTCAAGTTCAGCTGGAATATCTGTTTAAGATTTGCGAGCTCCGAGCCATGAATCTTAACCTTGGAACCCAGCTTAAAGAGCGGGTTGCAAAGCTGTCAGGTCTTGAACAGGATCTGCGCCGGACCAACTGGAACCTGGAAGCCCTGAACCGGTGCGGAGAAGTGATCATAAAAGCCGGCAACGAAGATAATATGCTTCAGGGAGTCTGCGATATCCTGGCCTCAAGTCTGAATTCCTGTCTGGTCATGGTTGGGTATGCTGAAATGGATGACCAGAGCAGTATCAGCATCAGAGCCGCAAGTGGTGACAAAAAAGGCATGACCCAAACCATGAAACTCACCTGGGACGCCAGCTCACTGGGAATGGGGCCTACAGGTACGGCCATCCGTACTGGAGAAACTGTGTATATCCAGGAACCTGAAAAAGATCCTTCTCTTGATCCCTGGAAAGAGTTGATCCGGAAAAACCACATCAGATACATCCTGTCATTTCCCATTTCCTATTCTGGCGTGGGATTCGGGGCATTGACCATTTACGGCGGGGTTAAGACCGAATTTACGCCTCAGGAGGTAGAGCACCTGGAGAGGGTCGCCAGAAACATGGGCTATGGGATATGGTTTCTGAGGAGTCGGCAAAAAAGGAAACTGGCGGAAAGACAACTGCAAAAGGCAAATTCTGCCAAAGACAGGTTTTTGGAGGCCATGAGCCATGAACTGCGCACTCCTCTCAATGGGATAATGAGTGTCCTGCAGACCATGCTGGAAGCAAGGCTTAATGACCCGGAAAAGGAACTTGTCAGCATCGCCCTTGACTCGTCCAGACAGCTTTTGATGTCCATAAACAAGATCCTTGAACTTTCAGGTTTACAAAAGGGAATGTACAAGGTTCATTCCCAACCTTTTGACCTTGAAGTTGAAATGAATAAGATCAAGGATGTTTTTGACCCCATGGCCAGGAACAAAGGTCTTGACCTGGATTTTGAAGTTGCCTCAGATATTCCTGCTAAGCTCAGTGGCGACATGGGCATTGTCAGGCAGATACTCTGGAATCTTCTTGAAAACGCCATCAAGTTCACACCGGATGGGAAGGTCCTGTTCAGGGTAAGCAGCTTGCCCCGGCAGGGTGACGATGATCAGAGGATGAATGCCGTAAGGATTCTGTTTGAAGTCAAAGACAGTGGGCCTGGTATTCCCCTGGACAAAAAGGATGATATTTTTGAGCCATTTGTAAAAAGCGATGATGTCCAGTTCAAGCGCCAGCTTGGTTCTGGCATAGGTCTTAGCGTTTGCAGGCAACTGGCCCAGACCCTGGGAGCTGAACTCGGGGTTGAATCCAGGCCGGGCCAGGGAAGCCGGTTTTTTCTGGGTGTTGATTTTGCTGTCTCAGAGCCACTTTTCAAGCAGGCCAAACACAGGCTTGAATGCAGGTCTGAACCCGGGCCCAAGCCCATAATGGTGGTGGAAGACGAAAAAATTAATCGCATGCTCATAGAAAGGATGCTCAAAAGCAGAGGTTTTGACGTGCTGACTGCCACGGACGGACAGGAGGCTCTGGAACTTATGAACAGCAATCCTGATATTTCCCTGGTCCTTATGGACATCATGGTTCCTAAACATGATGGCTTTGAATTGACTGCCATGATCAGGCAAGGCAGATTCTCAGGGCTCAGGGATGTGCCCATAATCGCAGTGACTGCACTGGCCGACCATGACAGTCGACAAAAATGTTTTGAGGCCGGAATGAACGCCTATCTTTCCAAGCCAATTGAAAACACGGAGCTTATGGGAATGGTGCACAGATACATTGATCCCTGCAATGATCTTCTTGACGGATGAAGGTCCCAGTCTTCAGAGATGAATCTGTCTGGTGAGAATCAGCAGTCAGGTCCAGGGACCACGTTCAACAACAACCTAATCTAGTTAAATTACAAAAGGATTTTGGAACCAGGATGGAAAATTCTTCACAGCCGAACTTCATACGGGACATAATTGAAAAAGATCTGGAAGCCGGAAAACACACCGAGGTGATCACCCGTTTTCCACCCGAGCCCAACGGATACCTGCATATAGGCCATGCCAAGTCCATATGTCTTAACTTTGGAGTGGCCAGAGACTACGGCGGGAGGTGCCATCTTCGGTTTGACGACACCAACCCCAAAAAGGAACAGCCAGAGTTTGTTGAATCCATAATGGAAGATGTCCGCTGGCTGGGCTTTGAATGGGGGGAACATCTCTGCCATGCCTCGGATTATTTTGACCAGCTGTACCGGTTTGGTCTGGAGCTGATCAACAAGGGCAAGGCCTATGTGTGCAGCCTGAGCCCTGAGGAGATCCGCAGCTACCGGGGAACATTGACTGAACCAGGACAGAACAGTCCATTTAGGGATCGGAGCATTGAAGAGAATCTGGATTTGTTTCAGCGGATGAAAAATAATGAGTTTGAAGAAGGGACACATGTTCTGCGGGCCAGGATCGATATGGCCTCTCCCAATATAAACATGCGTGACCCGGTCCTGTTCAGGATAGTCAGGGCTGACCATCATCGGACAGGAGACAGATGGTGCATATATCCTACCTATGATTACGCCCATAGTCTGTCCGATGCCATTGAAGGGATCACTCACTCCCTCTGCTCCCTGGAGTTTCAGGACCATCGTCCCTTGTATGACTGGATCCTGGACAACCTCTCAGTGGATTGTCATCCACAGCAGATTGAATTTGCCAGGCTCAATCTTAATTACACAGTTATGAGCAAGAGAAAGCTTTCCAGGCTGGTCAGTGAGGGTCATGTCAAGTCCTGGGATGACCCCAGGATGCCCACTCTTTCCGGTTTGAGACGCAGAGGGTATACACCGGCATCCATCAGGCGGTTTTGCGATCTGATAGGCGTGGCTAAAAGTGATAATATCGTGGACATGTCCATGCTCGAGTTCTGTATACGGGAGGACTTGAATAAGAGGGCTCCCAGAAGGATGGCTGTCCTAAATCCGCTTAAGGTGGTCATAACCAACTATTCTGAAGGCCGGGAAGAGGAACTCGAAGCAATCAACAATCCTGAGGATGATTCCATGGGCAAGCGCATGCTCTTGTTTTCCAGGGAGCTGTATATTGAACGTGATGATTTTATGGAAGACCCGCCCAGGAAGTTTTTCCGTCTTGCTCCCGGACGCGAGGTCCGGTTGAGGTATGCTTATTTCATCACCTGTCAGGAGGTGATCAAGGATCCTTTAACCGGCCAGATCATTGAGATCCGCTGTACCTATGATCCAGCTACCAGAGGGGGCGATGCTCCTGACGGCCGCAAGGTCAAGGCCACCCTGCACTGGGTTTCGGCAAAGCACGCCAAAAAGGCAGAAGTCAGGCTCTATGACCGGCTTTTTTCCGTTGCCAGTCCTACCAAGGATGAGAAAAAAGGGGTTGACTTTATTCAATATGTTAACCCTGACTCTCTGGACATCCTTGACGAATGCTATATTGAGCCTGGCCTGGAACATGCTGAACCCGGGGAAAGAATCCAGTTTGAAAGGCTTGGCTACTTCTGCGTTGATCCAGATACCAGAACGAACAGGCCTGTATTCAACCGAACAGTTACCCTCAGAGATGCCTGGGCCAAGATCCGGAACAAATCAGGCAGATAAATATTGGGAACCGGCAGACGTCTTTGACCTGAAACCTTGTCGCCAGGAAAACAAATGACCAAACCTTTGAATTGTGCCCTGACCATAGCAGGGTCAGATCCCGGGGGTGGGGCCGGAATCCAGGCCGACCTCAAGACCTTTGCCGCGCACAGGGTCTATGGGATGTCGGTTATCACAGCCCTTACAGCCCAGAATACCCTGGGAGTTTACGGAATATCAGTTCCTGAACCCGGTTTTGTCTCTCTCCAGCTTGACAGGGTTCTTGATGATTTTCCAGTAAAGGCGGCTAAGACCGGCATGCTTTTTTCCGTGGAGATCATATCCGAGGTCTGGAATAGCCTTAAGGATAAAGACTTATTGCTTGTAGTTGATCCGGTCTGCATAAGCCAGAGCGGTCACAGGCTGTTAAGGGAAGATGCAGTCGAGGCCTTGAAAAAGATGATGATTCCCAAAGCCATCCTTGTCACCCCCAACAAGCCGGAAGCAGAACTTTTGACCGGGATCAAAGAGATAGACTCCAGAGAGAAGGTGCTGGAGGCCATTGATATTTTCATAAAGATGGGAGCAAAGGGAGTCCTGCTCAAGGGTGGTCACTTCCAAAAACAGGATGAGATGGTGGACTGGCTGGGTATAGAGAGCTGTGCACCATTTCCCATTAAACGACCCAGGATTAAGACCAGAAATACCCATGGAACCGGATGTACTTTGTCTGCGGCCATTGCAGCCAACCTGGCCAGGGGTCTGGAAATAGGGCCTGCGGTTGAGCAGGCCAGGGATTATCTGCAGTCAGCTTTGGAAAACTCCTTTAATCTGGGCGGGGGAGACGGGCCGGTGAATCACCTGGTGTCTCCGCCAGGTCTTTGAAAGAGCTTGTAGTCTTTGCTTACTCTTTGCCCAGCTCATTGCTCCTGGACGCTGCTTTTTTTACGGCCTCCATGATGGAGGCCTTGACTGCTTTTTTCTCAAGCCTGCTTAATCCAGCTGCTGTTGTTCCACCTGGTGAGGTGACCATTTCTTTTAATTGGGTGATGTGCAGCTCTGAACTAATGCTCATTTCAGCCGAACCTGCAAAAAGCTCTTTGACCATGACGGTTGCAGATGTTCGGTCCAGGCCCAACAATACCCCCGCCTCGACCATGCTCTCCATGAAGTAGTAGACATAGGCAGGGCCTGAACCTATCAGGCCTGTGAATGCATCAAATTTCTTTTCAGGCAAAATAAAGGTCTTGCCCAGACTGGAGATGATTCTGACTAAAAGCTGCCTATGCTCCGGCTGGATCTTTTCGTGGTCCAGGCAAACGGCAAAAACACCCCGGCCCGCCAGGGCCGGAGTGTTGGGCATGATCCTGGCCACCGGGCACACGTCCTCAGACCAGGACACAATTGACTGAACTGAAATCCCTGCTGCTATGGACACCAGGCACTTTTTACTGGACAAGGCTGGACTGATCCGGGTTGTGACTTCTTTGGTCAATCCAGGCTTGACAGCCAGGAAGATATAATCGCAGCCCTCGGCCACGGACAAGGGGGTCTCCAGAGGCCTAAGATCGTATTGCTCCTGGAGCCTGGTCAGTTTTTCAGCATCTGGATCAAAGCCAAAAAGTCTGAGATCCTTGTCCCGGGCCAGGCCTGCAATCATGGCCCCGCCCATATTTCCGGCTCCAATGAAACCGATGCGGACAGACATCAGCCTGTAATCTCCAGCTGATTGAAGAAATAGGCTATTTCAGTAGCAGCCGTATCTGGAGCATCCGAACCGTGGACTGAGTTTTTTTCAATGTCCAGGGCAAAAGCCTTGCGGATGGTTCCTTCATCCGCATTGGCCGGATTGGTGGCACCCATGACTTCCCGGTATCTGGTAATGGCATTCTCCCCCTCAAGGACTGATACCACTACCGGGCCTGAACACATGAACTGGGTAAGACTGTCGAAAAAAGGCCTTTCTTTGTGTACGGCATAGAAGCCTTCAGCCTGGTTTCTGGTCAGGGTGATCATTTTCATGGCCACGATCTTTAGTCCGGCATCCTGAATCATCTTGAGGATCGCTCCCTGCAGATTTCTCTGGGTGGCGTCGGGCTTGATGATGGACAGGGTTCTTTGAGTCATTTTTTCTCCTAAAAGGTCCTGCGCTAGGATATGCATGGCGAAGGAGTTAAAAGGTTCTGGATCAGTTCAATGATCCGGGTCTGTCGTGGGAGACGGTCCTGTATCTCTGGGTAGAAATGAACTCCGAGACACGGACAACCTCCACCTGATTGTTTTTTAAAGAATTCCACTTTTGAAGGGCCTTGATGGTCTCAGGGTAAGGATGGCCTATGGCCACGGCCATACCCAGCTTGATGGCAATGTTTTCAGCTTTGCTCAGCTGAAACATGATGGCATTGGTGTCCTGGACATTATCGAGAAAGATGTTTCTTTTCAGGAAAGCAATATCCTGTTCCTTGGCCAGTTTTCCGGCCACACTCTTGGGGGTGGTCAGGCTGTCCAGAAAGAAAAGCTGATTTTTCTTGAGTTCGTCAAAGACTATGGCCATGCCTTTGGCATCCTGGGTGAACCTGGACCCCATATGATTGTTGACGCCAATGGCCCCGGGCACCTGCTTGATATTGTCCTTGACCCTGCGTCTAATTTCATTTTCATCCATATTAACGAACAGGGCCCCTGGTCCCGGGTCCACCCCTTCAGGGAAGCCCAGTGGCTCCATGGGCAAATGAAGCATGAGTTCGATATTGTTCTGCCTGGCAAGATCCACAACCTGATCAGTGGCGGAAATGTGGGGGAGAACTGAAAAAATTATTGGGAAGTCCAGTTTGGCCAGCTCTTTGGCATACTTTAAATCGCCTCCTAGATCGTCAATAATTATGACCAGTTTGCCGGAACCAGGCAGGGGCTTTTCAAATATCCTTTCCAGGATTATGCTGTGGGTCTCTTGCCCGTTGATGCTTATTGATATGGTGTTTTCACGGGTTCCCCTGGTCAGGGCAACATTGGACAGAAAGCGTTCAAGGTTTTCTTTGAGCTTTTGGATGAAGATTTCATGAGCGTTGTTGGTATAGATGACCATTTCCTGGAAATGATAAGGTGTCCCGTAAAAAAACCGGGTTTCAACGTTTCTGTGGGACATCCGGTTTGGATCATGTCCCAGCAGCGTCATGGTCTGCAGGATGGCCATGTCAGCCTCCCAGACCCGCAGGTCAAAGTCTAGTCCAATCTTTTCTTCGTAAACAAATGTCTTGGGTTTGAAAGGAGAAGGCGGCTCATGGGCCGGATCAGGGTAAAGATCATCAGAGGGTTCTGCAGGGATGGTCCGGGTTTTATCAGGCCTTACAAGATCGGATTGGCGGGAGGTGTCCTTGTGGGGCAGGAGGAGGATGGCCACCAGGGTGAACAGGGTCAATACAAAGGCTGCTCCCCAGAGCACCGGACGGACTCCGGGAAACGGAGTCTGTCCGGTTTCTTTTTTTTTCTTTTTGCCGGATTTTTTTGCTGAGGCCATGTTTTAGTATTTTTTATAGCTAAGCTCTTTTATCCTGGGCATGGATCTCAATATTTCAAGGGCAAGACGTAATTGATTGTCCTGTTCAAGGATTTCCTTGACCTCATCGGTCAAGTCCTGGTCATCTTTTTCTCGAAGATCCGGATTTCTCAGATGCATCTGCAGTCCGGACTCTCTAAGGGCCGGGTGTTCAGGGTCACTCTGGGCAGAGGTCTTTCTCTGAAACGGGATCCTGAGGTCAGGGGCAATCCCCTCGGCCTGAATGGAGCGTCCTGCTGGAGTATAGTACAGAGCAATGGTCAATTTTATGGCAGCGCCATCAGAAAGGGGAATAATACTTTGGACAGATCCCTTGCCAAAGGTATTCTCTCCCACCACTAGGGCCCTGTTGCGGTCCTGGAGGGCTCCGGCAACGATCTCTGAAGCAGAAGCTGATCCGGCATTGATAAGCACGATCATGGGGGTGGTCACGTCAGCAGCGCTTCTGGTGGCATTATAGTCCTTGCGTTGTCTCTGGTCTCTTCCCTGAGTGTATACAATGAGCCCCTCATCCAGAAACAGGTCAGAAACTGAAACTGCCTGGTCCAGAAGGCCCCCGGGGTTGTTGCGCAGATCCAGAATTATTCCTTTAAGGTCTTTTTGGGATGCGTACTTAAGGATTTCGCTTTTGAGATCTTCAGTGGTGTTTCCCTTGAAATCAGTTATTCTGAGCTGGACGTATCCTGGCTCCAATTCTTGGATTCTGACCGAATGAACCGGAATGGTGTCTCTGACGATCTCCACCTTTCTGGGCTTCTGATCGTCTGCAGACAGGATGGTCAGCTCCACAGGCTCACCTTTGGGGCCCCTGATGAGCCTTACGGCGTCGGTTAGACTCATTCCCTGGGTGGATTTGGAGTTTATCTCCAGAATCATGTCGCCCGGCTGCAGGCCGGCCTTGTGAGCTGGGGTGTCTTCAATGGGAGCTATAACCACCAGTTGATTGTCCCTCATTCCAATCTGAATGCCTATCCCTCCGAATTCACCGGAAAAGTCCTCCTGCATCATCCTGAGTTCATCCAGGGATACAAAGGATGAATGGGGGTCAAGCTTTTGAAGCATTCCCTCTATGGCCCCTTGAAGCAGATCCTCCCGGCTTTTTTCATGGACATAGTTGTCTTCAATGAGATGCAGGACCTGGCTGAATCTTTTAAGCCCTTCATATTGGTCTTCTCTGGCCTGGCCAGTCCACGGCGAGACCATGATTAAAAACAGTATTAAAAGTATTCCAATCAAGTGGTTTAATCGCATTATTTCCTCCAGCTTGTCAGGATCGTTGGCATTAAAATACATGGTCTGGCTTTTTCCCAAACTTGTTACCGGCTGTTTTTCTCCCGAGGCACGGTCTCAGTATTTTGGAAATCAATCTCCTGCTGATATTAATATGGAGAACCAGGCTTTAAAGCGGGTAAAACCTGCCTTGTCCATAATGCTGTTAATTTATTTTCAGCAGTGACTTTATGATTTTGCCAGCCAGGGAACAGGGTTAATGGCTTTTTGCCTAAAACGCAATTCAAAATAAATACCGTGCGCATTGATCTGTGGATAGTATCCGGCCCGGCCGATTACTTCATCCTTTTCCACCTCCTGGCCGATCTGCAGATTGCTCTCGGACAGATAAGCGTACAGGGTATAGTAATCTGCACCATGAAAGATAATAACCACTCTGCCGAAGCCGCGCAAGGTATCGTTGTGAACAACTTTTCCCCAGGAGATTGCCCTGATGGGGCTGTTTTCAGGTACAGATATGCTGAGCCCGTTGTGGGGAGGTTCGCTGGAAGGCTGGTAAGTGGCGACCAGGTCTCCATGGACCGGCCATGACAGATGGCCTTTCAAACCTTCAAATTCCCTTTCTGTAACAGCCCTTAACTGGTAATTGAGGGAATCTATTACATCAAGTATTTGGTCGATCATCTCTTCGCCTGCAAGACGCTGAGCCCTGATTTCCTGCAATTCATTCAGAAAGCTGAGCTTTTCTCCGAGCATCCGGTCTTTGGTCCTGTTGACCTGGGCAAGCTTATCCTGATAGCTGGCCTTGAGTATCTGGAGGCCGGCCAGATTAGAGGCCAGTTCGCCAGACTGCTCCTGAAGCAGGGAGTAAATCTCCTCAGCTTCTAGGTAAAACGCCCTGAGCCAGGTCATTTGCCGGTCAAGGTCTGTCCATTGTTGAATATGACCTAGTCCGCGACCCTGGCTTTCCAGAAAAATCGGCCAGATATCCTCAAGTATTTCGGCCAGTTTTTTTTGCGTTTCAGATTTTTCCCGAACAAGATCATTGTATCTTGCTGCAAGTTGAGCTTCCTGGGAAAGTATTTCCCGCAGTTCCCCTTCCTGGGCCTCCAGTTCATTGTTGATTTTATCCAGTCGGTCCTCAGCCCTGGCCAGCCTGGAATATGCCTCTCTTTCCTGTTGGGAGAGCCTGTCAATGGCCCTTTGCTGCCTTTCCAGCTGATCCTGTCTGGCTTCAATTTCCGACTGGATGCTGCCGGGTCGTTCGGCAAGGCTCCATACCGGCCAAAACAGGACCAGCAGGAAGAAGAGCAGGGATTTCATAGAATTTTTTGCTGTTTTTGATGCTGAATACTGCATATGGACACTATATTCGGGTTTATTGGTCAAGGTATGGGCTTAAGGGACATTCATGACACAGGGGATTCTTTTTTTTGCACCATTTTTTGGCGGTCCGGACAACAAGGGCGTGAAATTCATTGTACAGTTCAGGATCTTCCGGCAGATTTGACATGAACATTTCTCTGAGCTGATGATAATCCACATCCTGATGAACCAGACTGTGCCTGTTGAAGATTCTTGCTGTGTAAGCATCCACAACAAAAGTCGGTTTATTCAGTGCATAAAGGAGGATGCTGTCAGCAGTTTCCGGCCCTATTCCCTTGACTTCAAGAAGCTTTGCCCTGAGTTCCTCAATATCCATGTTCTGAAGATAGGAAAAATTAAAAGCGCATTCATTATTCAGGAAGAATAGAAAATTTTTTAATCTCCTGGCCTTGACCCTGAAATATCCTGCCGATCTGATGAGTTGAGCCAGTTCGTCTTCACCCAGGAAGAACATGGTCTCTGGATCAAGCAGGTTTTGACTCTTGAGGTTCAGGATGGCTTTTTCCACGTTGGACCAGTTGGTGTTTTGGGTCAGAATCGCTCCAACAGCAATTTCGAACGGGGTTTCACCTGGCCACCAATTACTGGGTCCCAGGCTGGAGCGCAGGGTCTCAAAATAGTTTAGAAGCAGGGTTTCAATCTTCATGTTCGGGCATGGGGCAGTTTACACCAGACCAAGGCACTCCACTCTCCATGGTGGGTGATTTCAGGGAAGTCCATCCCGAGCCTGACATACTCATCTGCCACGTCCCGGGCCTGCTGATCAAGGATTCCGGAAAGAACCAGGCAATAACCGGCTGTGTCCAGCAGAGAAAGGATGTCAAAAGCCAGCTCCTTGAGGGTGGGTGCCAGGATGTTGGCAAAAATCAGGTTGAATTTTCTTCCCTTGTCCAGTGAAGTTATGTCTCCGGTCCAGACCTGGAAACGATCCTGAACATTATTCAGAACAATGTTTTCCTCAGCGTTGTCAATGGCGCACTGGTCAATGTCCAGGCCGATTCCCTGAAATCCAAGCCTGGAGCAGGCTATTCCCAGTATGCCCGAACCTGTTCCCAGGTCAAGGAAGTTAGCTCCCAAAGGGATTAGGCCTTTGGAGTAAAGCCCGGATAGTTTTTCAAGACAGAGGCAGGTGGTAGGGTGGTGACCTGTTCCAAAAGCCATCTTGGGCGTGATCACGATCTTTTCCAGTTCTGACGGTGTCTGTCCAAGCCAATCCGGCAGGATGACAAAGGTGTTGCCGATTTCAATGGGGGTAAAAAACTGCTTCCAGTCCTCACTCCAATCTTTGTCTTGCACCGACTCCAGCTCAAACTTTGACTTGGGACAGGCCTTGAGCACAAGCTCCTGGAATTCAATGGCCTGTTTTTCCTGGCTGAAATGGGCAGTGACTCTGCCCGGCGCGTTTTCTTCCCATCCCCAGGCAATGTGCTCATACAGCAGTGCTTCCAGGCAGGACAGGTAGTCCGGTTCGGATCTGATGACTAGTGCGTACATTTTTTACTTTGACCTCTGATTCGAGTTTTAGGCTGGCTAATCTTGCGAATCATGGAGGAGCTGGTCAAGTGTTTTGGCAAAGTCCTGGATCTGTTTTTTGGAGATAATAAGGGGTGGCAGCAGCCGCAAAACAGTGTCCTGAGTGAGATTGAGCACAAAACCCTTTTCCAGTAGAGCCCGCCATATTCCGGTCCCAGGAAAGGTCAGCTCAATTCCAAGCATGAGACCTTTTCCCCTGACATCATTTATTTTTTTGGGGTGCTTTGCCTTGAGCCTGCTGAATATCTCCAGAGCTTCCCGGCCAAGTTCTGCAGCATGCCGGACAAGCCCGTCCCGGCTGATGATGTCCAGGGTCTTGAGGGCTGCAGCGCAGGCCAGTGGATTACCTCCAAAGGTGGTGCCGTGGCTGCCCGCATCAAAGGCCTGGGCAATTTCATCCCTGGCCAGTACCGCTCCCATGGGCAGCCCTCCGGCCAGGGCCTTGGCTGAGGTCATGATGTCCGGTTTTAAACCGTAGTGTTGGTGGGCCCAGAATTGTCCGGTCCTGCCCATACCAGTCTGGATCTCATCCACAATCAGCAGCAGGTCATGTCTGTTGCAGACCCTGATGACTTCATCCAGGAACAGTTCAGAGACCATTCTGATTCCCCCTTCACCCTGGATGATTTCCAGCATGATTCCGGCCGTATTCGGGGTAATGGCTTTTTCCAGGCCGTCAACCTGGTTGAACTCAACTGTTTTGAACCCTGGGGGAAGCGGAGCAAAGCCCTGCTTGATCTTGTCCTGACCAGTGGCGGTCAGGGTGGCCAGAGTCCGTCCGTGAAAAGACCCGGACATGGTGATGAGTTCGAACCGGTCCTGTTTCTTGATGTTTTTCATGTACCTGCGCAGGAGCTTGATGGCTCCCTCATTGGCTTCGGCTCCAGAATTACAGAAAAAAACTTTGTCCATGGCGCAGGTCTCAAGCAGTGCTTGAGCCAATTCAACCTGTTCTCTCTGGTAGAAGAGGTTGCTGACATGAATGAGCTTGTCAGCCTGTTTTTTTATGGCACTAACCACTTCGGGGTGGCTGTGACCCAGATTACAGACCGAAATTCCGGATAAAAGATCCAGGTATTCCCTGCCGTTGAAGTCATACAGGAAGCATCCTCTGGCCCTGTCAACTCCCAGGGGATACCTGGCATAGGTCGGACAGATGAACTTGCTGGTGCTGTCTTTAATATAATTATTGTCTGCCATGTTTCATACTCCGGTTTGTCCTGCTAAAGTGTCCCTGTGTGTCCGAATCCGCCGGATCCCCTGCGGGTTGCTGAAAGTTCATCTGTCTGGATGATTCTGGCCTGAAAAAAAGGCAGGAAAAGGAGCTGGGCAATTCGCTCACCTCTTTTGACTGTTCCAGGGACCGGTGAATTGTTGAGCAAAGAGACAATGATTTCTCCCCGGTAATCCGGATCAATGACCCCTACACCCTGGCTTACCACCAGACCATGTCTGGTTCCCAGGCCGCTTCTGGAATAGACAAAACCCGCAATACCCGGGGTTGATATTTCCATGCACACGCCTGTGGGAAAAGGGAATCTCTGGCCTGGTTCAAGGTTGACTTCAGAAGATTCCATGAATGCCCTCAGGTCCAGGCCTGCAGAATGTTCTGTGGCGTATTCAAGGGTGTTTCCTTGTTTTTCCGTTTCCCTGAGGAATTTGAATTTGACATTGATGGTGTGGTTCATCAGGAGTCCTTTATGGTTTGGAGCTAGATAAGGTCCGGCGCATTTTTCTGTCCGGGTTTGGGCCGGTTTGCTGCAGGGAAGAGCATGGGCGGCATCGGATGATGACGTGTCTTGGGGTCCTGACCTGGGCAGTTACATGAAAAATCGCTCAATTTAGGTTATGGTCAGACTACGTGGACTTCAAAGGGTCCAGTACTGGATGGTCTCTGGACCAGATTATTGTTAAGTCTAAAATTTATAATTTACCTGCATGGGTTGAAACCTGCAAGGATTAAATGAGCCCTTGCAATTTCAATGTTTGTCCGGCAAAGTCTGTTTAAAAAGTATTGCAGTGGAGGGTTTTTTATGCGTCCGTTAAAGGTGTACAGCGTCACTCCCAAATTGCCTGATAAGCTGACCCCGCTTTGGGATTTGGCCTACAACTTCTGGTTTTCCTGGAAGCATGAGATATCCGAGCTTTTCGAGCGTATAGATTACCAGTTGTGGCGAAAGTGCAGGCAGAATCCGGTCAAGTTCCTGAACCTGCTTTCTCAGGAGGTCATTGAGGATCTGGCTGAGGATGTTTTTTTTCTGGATCGACTCAACCAGACCAGAGAAAGCCTGGAAAAGTACAGGACTTCCACCAAGACCGTCTTTGAGTTTGAAGGCGTAAAAGGGGAACCTGTCATCGCATATTTCAGTGCTGAATACGGCATCAGCCTTTCTCTGCCCATATATTCCGGAGGACTGGGAGTTTTGGCTGGAGATCATCTGAAGTCAGCCAGTGATTTGAATCTTCCTCTGGTGGCCATAGGGCTCTGCTATCAAAAGGGTTATTTCCGGCAGTATCTTACCGGAGACGGCTGGCAGCAGGAAAGGTATCCGGTTAATGACTTTGAAGAGATGCCTTTGAGTCTGGTCAGGAATGAGCAGGGAGAGCCTGTTTCAGTTGAAGTGGAGCTGCTGGACCGCACTGTCCGGATAAATATCTGGAAGGCCGTGATAGGTCGCATCAGCCTCTATCTTCTGGATACCAACCTGAATGAAAACATGCCTCAGGACAGGGAGATCACAGCTCAGCTTTATGGCGGAGACTGGGAGATGCGCCTTAAGCAGGAAATCGTGCTGGGTGTGGGCGGGATCAGGGCAATGCATGCTCTGAACCTGAACCCAAGGGTGATCCATATGAATGAGGGACATTCAGCCTTTGCCGGCCTGGAAAGAATCAGCATCTTCATGCGGGAACACAGCATGTCCTTTGAGGCGGCCATGGAGCTGGTCGCATCCAGCAGTGTTTTCACCACCCACACTCCTGTTCCGGCTGGAAACGACCGCTTTGCCCCAGAACTGATGCAGAAATATTTTGACAGCTACGCCAGGGAGATAGGCCTTGCCTTCAAGGTTTTTATGGCCCTGGGAAGGGAAGATCCCAGGGATGACCAGGAGCTGTTCTGCATGACGGTTCTAGCCTTGCGGCTGTCCAGATTTAACAACGGGGTCAGCCAGCTGCATGGAAAAGTGGCCAGAAACATGTGGAAAAAGGTCTGGCCTCAGTATCCGGTTGATGACGTTCCCATTGCCGCCATAACCAACGGCATCCACATACCCACCTGGATCGCACCTGACATGGCTTACCTGTTTGATCGCTATCTGGGTTCGGACTGGAGGGAAGACCCGGACTGTCAGAGGGTCTGGAAGCAGTCCCAGGCCATACCTGATGCAGAGCTCTGGAGAACCCGCGAACGCCTGCGCGAACGGCTGGTGGATTTTGTCCGTACCAGGCTCAAGGAACAGACTCTGGCCAGGGGAGGCAGGCGGTACGAGCTTCAGCTGGCTGATGAGGTTTTAGACCCCGGGGCCTTGACCATTGGTTTTGCCAGGCGCTTCGCTACTTACAAGCGGGCCAATCTCATTCTTACTGATGTCAAGCGGATCCTGGAAATAATGAACAATAAAAAGCAGCCTGTTCAGTTTATCTTTGCTGGAAAGGCCCATCCCAAGGATGTTGAAGGAAAAAAACTTATCCAGGAGATTGTTCAGTTTTGTCGAAATGAGGATTGCAGGCATCATTTTGTTTTTCTTGAAGATTATGATATGGAAATCGGTGGCTTCATGCTCCAGGGTTGCGATGTCTGGCTGAATAATCCCAGACGCCCACTGGAAGCATGCGGAACCAGCGGAATGAAGGCCGTAGCCAATGGAGTCCTGAATTTCAGTGTCCTGGACGGCTGGTGGGATGAAGCCTATACCCCGGACAACCGTTACGGCTGGTCCATTGGAGAGGGAGAGGAGTATCAGGACCAGGAATATCAGAACCTGACTGAAAGCCACTATCTGTACAATGTTCTGGAAAAGGATGTTATCCCGACATTTTATAATCGCTCCACCGGGAATCTGCCCATGGAGTGGATCAGGAAGATGAAGGACGGACTCAGGGATCTGGCGCCCATGTTCAGTTCGCATCGCATGGTTGAAGACTATAGCAGGACAGCCTACCTCCCTGCCTACCAGAATTTTGTCAAGCTGGAGAAGAACGGCTTTGAACAGGCCAAGAACCTGGCATCCTGGAGAATGGATCTCATGACCAAGTGGAGTGATGTCAAAATCAGGAATGTCCGGGCCTCCACAGAAGACAGCCTCCATTCAGGTGAAGAACTGGTGGTTACAGCTGAAGTGTTTATTAACGGTCTATCTCCGCAGGACATTCTGGTGGAGATCTATTCTGGCGGAGTGGACATGCACGGGGACTTTGCCAACAGAAAGACCGTGCAGATGGAACAGGCAGACAGCACAGGAGACGGCTGGATGGCTTTTCAAGGGCGGGTTGTCCCTGACACAACAGGTAGATTCGGATATACTGTGAGGATTCTGCCTCATCATCCGCTGCTCCTTGATCCCCACTGCCTGGGGCTGATTCACTGGGCATAACAGGCAGCTAGGAGGATCTGTCCTGATAAGGCTGGAGAAAAGAATGGATAGGGTGTGGAATTGACAGACAATGGGAACTGGCTGGCATGCCTGGTACAGAGTGATCAGATGATGCAGCCTGGAGACATTGGGCAAGAGACTGATCTTCTGGTTTTGAGCAGTTGTCTATTCTTTATAATGAGTTCTTACTGATGGCTGAAAAAGTCAGGGCAGACGAACTTCTCCTCGCCCAGGGTTTTGCCCAGTCCAGGGAACAGGCCAAGCGGCTGATCATGGCCGGCCAGGCCTATATCAAACAGGGTGCTGACTGGATGCGTATTGACAAGCCTGGTCGACCATTGCCCCGGGAAGTTGCCATTTTTGTCAAGGAGTCGGAACGTTTTGTCAGTCGGGGCGGGTACAAGCTGCTGACGGCCATAGAAAAATTTTCAATCCAGGTCAAAGATAAGGTCTGTCTGGATGTCGGGGCTTCAACAGGCGGGTTTACGGATTGCCTTCTTCAGTTTGGTGCAGCCAGGGTTTACGCCCTGGACGTGGGTTACGGACAGTTGCACTGGAAACTGCGCGGACATGAGCAGGTAGTCAACCTGGAAAAGGTGAATATCAGGATGGCCCGGCCTGACCTGTTGCCGGAGCAGGTGGACT
This sequence comes from Desulfonatronovibrio hydrogenovorans DSM 9292, assembly GCF_000686525.1. Lineage (NCBI taxonomy): Bacteria > Pseudomonadati > Thermodesulfobacteriota > Desulfovibrionia > Desulfovibrionales > Desulfonatronovibrionaceae > Desulfonatronovibrio > Desulfonatronovibrio hydrogenovorans. The sequence continues at coordinate 205,399 of NZ_JMKT01000010.1, read as the reverse complement.
TACTTGTGATTGATTGTTCTTTTATTTCTTTGACCCGGGTGCTTCCAGGTGCTCTGCCTTTTCTAAAGTTAGGAGGGGAGGCAGTGGTCCTGGTCAAGCCGCAGTTTGAAGTTGGTCCGGGCCGGACCGTCAAGGGAATTGTCAAGTCGCATGATCTGGCCATGGAAACAGTTGAAAGGGTGATCTCCGGATCGGTCCGTGATTTTGACCTGGAGTATAAAGGAATGGTTCCATCTATGATCAAGGGCCCCAAAGGCAATCAGGAGTATCTGGTCTGGTTTCGAAAAAATAAACCCAGGAAAGCGGACGGATGATCCAACTCCGGGCAGTTGAAAGCAGAGACCATGACCAGTAAGATCAGAACTAGTCAGAGGGTTGAGCGGGTCAGGAAGGTCCTTGGCCAGAGGCAGAAGGACCTGACCCTGGTCATCAATAACATTCATGATCCCCACAATGTTTCTGCTATTCTCAGAAGCTGCGATGCCTTTGGGGTTGCAGCAGTCCATCTTTTGTACACCAGAAATACTTTTCCGGTCCTGGGCAAAAAGTCTTCAGCCTCGGCCAAGAAGTGGGTGGAACGAGTCAACCATCCCTGCGTGCCGAGCCTGGTGGAATCACTTTCTTCCCAGGGGATGAATCTGATCCGGACTGGTTTCAGCAAAACAGCCATTGCTGTCCATGAATGGGATTTTACCCGGCCTACTGCAGTGGTTTTGGGAAATGAACACAGCGGGGTGGAAAAAGATCTTCAAAAGGTGGTGGATCAGGAAATCTATATCCCCATGCTGGGAATGGTTCAGAGTCTAAATGTGTCAGTGGCTGCAGCAATTATTCTTTATGAGGCATACCGGCAGAGAAACCGGGTCGGATTTAATTCCGGGTCATATTTTTCTCAGGAAGAACTGGAAGACTTATTTCAAAAGTGGATAGAAAAATAGCAAAAGCCTTTCAGAGCATATATCTTACAGGGTACCGGGCCAGTGGAAAAACAACCCTGGCCAGGATAATATCTGGAAGATGCGGCCTGAATTTCATGGACACTGACCAGTTGATCCAGGATGAGGCAGGGATGACCATTGAAGAAATGGTTGCTGAAAGAGGATGGGCATGGTTCAGGAGTATGGAAGAGGAGGTGCTGGCCCAGACCGCCCTGGTTAAACATCTGGTGGTGGCCACTGGCGGTGGAGCTGTTCTCAGTGAGGCCAGCAGAAAGATCCTGAAAGATAGTTTTTTTTTGACGGTCTATTTGAAGACTTCACCTGAACAGGTTTTGAAAAGATTGGCAGAATCTCCTGTTTCCGGTCAAAGGCCCCCTTTGTCGGATTTATCCCTTGAAGAGGAAGTGAAAAATAATTTGGCTCAGAGGGAGCCGCTATACCTGGATTGTGCAGATTTGATCCTGGATGCCGGAAAGCCGCCTGAGTTGAATGCAGGCAAGATAATAGCCGCGTTCCAGGCCCAGTCCAGGCCTGCCATAAGATCCTGATGGGATTCTGGCTAGATTAATGCGCTCAAGACCTGTTTTGAGTAGATCAGCTTGTGATCCCCAGGGGCATAAAAGTCCACCAGAGTGCAGTTCAGACTGAATCCCATCTGCTGGTAGAACAGTCTGGCTGGATGGTACTCTTGCCTGCCTGAGGTCTCAACATAGATCATGTTTCCGTTCATCTTTTTTACAGCCTGTTCCGTAGCCAGGTACAGCTTTCTGCCCAGGCCTGCCCCCTGAAACTCCCGACGAACGGCCATCCAGTAGAGATCAAAGCCTGAGCGGGTAAAGGGAACAGGACCGAAGCAGGTGTACCCGGCCAGGTTATTCAGAGTGTCTTTGGCCAGAAGAAAGTGATAACCAGATTTTTTGTTACCCTTTTCAAGGCATTCCCGGATCAGCTCTTTGGCAACCCTGATTTCTTCCCGGCTGAAAGTTCCTGTGGAGACCAGGAGATCTTGGATTTGATCCGGAAGTGAACAGTCCACATGATCATCGATGGTTATATTATTCACGGCCATACCTGGCCAACCCTGACTGAACTATGCACTGGATGACCTGGTCCGGGCTGAATCCGGCTTCCTGGGCAGCAGCCATGAACCCGGCATCAGGGGACAGACAGGGGTTGGCGTTTATCTCCAGAACCAGAGGAATTCCCTTTGAGTCAACCCGGAAGTCAACCCTGGCATATCCAGACATTTCAAATACTTCCCAACAGTGCAGCGCAATATCCGATACCTGACGGATGAGTTTCTGGTTTTCTTTGCCCGAAATGAATTCCCGGCTTAGGCATTGCTCTTCTTTTGAGCCGGGATTCCATTTGGCTTTATAACCGACGATACGGGCTGTTTTCAGAGACTGATCAGAAAACACAATCTCAGCTACCGGGAGGATCACTGGGCCGTCAGGTTTATCCAGAATGGAAACATTAATCTCCCTTCCTGGCACGTATTTTTCAACAAACCAGACCCCGCCATGCCTTTTTCTTAACTTTTTGATCTGTTTTTCGATCTTATCCTTTGAAAAGTCCTTGAATACACATGATGTTTCCAGGCCAAAAGATCCGTGTTCCCAGGCCGACTTGACCAATGCTCCTCCTTTTATGGACTTGTTTTGATCCACCTCTTCAGCAGTCAGCCAGTGAGGGGTCAGGATATGATGGGCAAGCATTACTTTTTTGGCCAGAAGCTTGTCCGAGGTGGTTACCATGGCTGAATGACCGTTGCCTGTGAAGGGTATGTTCATGCTTTCCAGAACAGCTGGAGCAAAATGAATAAAGTTTCCTCTGCCATTGATTTCTTCTACAAGATTAAAGACCAGGCCAGGATTGAGCATGCTGAGCTGCCTGCTCAGACTTTCCATGTCCAGGGTCGCTGAGATCATGCTTACCTCATGGCCGAGGCTGGTCAAAGCTTCCACAACCATGCCCGCCTGGACCAGGTTGTCTGCCTGGTCCGAACGGGCCCTGGAAGAAAAAGACGAGGTAAGTACGATCAGCTGCATTTTTGCTGTACCAAGGACCTGGGGGAACTTTCTGTTTCTGGGAGGGGATTAAGGGACCTGTTATCCGGCTTCTGCCAGCTACCCGTCTTTTCAGGCAGCTTGAGGCCGGATCGTCTAAGGGCGGAGTCCATGATGGTCTTAATGAGATCATCATAACTCCATCCGGCCAGGCGGCTCAAGATAGGCAGGTCTGAATGAACAGGGTTCAGTCCAGCCAGGGGATTGACTTCAATAAAGGTCATGCAGCCATTTTGGTCCTGACGAAGATCAACTCTTCCTCCGTCCATGCAGCCCAGTCCCTGCCAGATTTTCAGAGCCAGGTCTTCGGCCTGGTTTTTTAGATCTCCAAGGACCAGCCTGTACTGTACTTTTTCCAGGTAATTTTCCTTGACTGAACATGAGTAAATGTTTTCATCTCTGAACACCAATTCCATGGTTGCCACAGGCTCAGCCCAGTCCTTTGACCCTACTATGCCTACAGTTACTTCTGTGCCAGGCAGGAATTCCTCAATGAGTAAAGGCTGATTGAACCGGGTAAAAAGGTCGGTGCAGACAGACAGTAATTCCCAAGGATCATGGACCACTGATTTCTGGTCAATGCCCTTTCCTGTTCCTTCAGCCGCAGGTTTGACAAATGCCGGAAACACAGGCTCTATTTGCTTAAGGTCGGACACAGATCCAATTACCTGAAACCAGCCAGTAGGCAGGTTCATGTCCCTGACAATCTGCTTGGAGCGTCCTTTGTCCAGACACAGAGCCAGTACCGCTGGGTCGGAAAAAACGTATGGTATCTGGTAATAATCGAGCAGGCAGGGCACAAGGGATTCCCTTCCCGACCCGAACATGCCCTCACAAATATTAAAGACCATGTCCCATCTCTTTCCTTTGTCCAGAAGCCGGGCAAGATTCCGGGCACTGCCGATTCTGGTCACCTCAAAACCAAGGCCGGTCAGGGCATTTTCGATTCCGTCGATGGTTTCCGGCTTGTCCAGTTCTGCGGTCTGCTCCATGGTAAAGCCTGCAGCAAGATAGTCCTGGCGCAGATCATAAGTTAATCCAATGTTCATTGTGCTCCTCCGGCGATGTTTTCAGGGGCCACCAGGTTCATTCCTGCCTGGTTTTCAGCCATGGATTGATCCGGGTAAACATAGTGCCTGTTCTCAAAATTTTTGAATACCAGGCCGGTGCTGGTCCGGCCTTGATAATACCCGGGTAGAACCGGGGTTTTTCCTCCCCCTCCCGGAAGATCAATAACATATTGGGGCACGGCATAGCCCGAAGTATGCCCCCTGAGTCCCTGGATCATTTCCTTTCCTTTTTCAATGGTTGTTCTGAAGTGGTTGGAACCAGGTATAGGGTCGCACTGGTAGAGATAGTAAGGCCTTACCCTAGCAACTAAGAGTTTATGATATAGGTTTTTCAGGATGGATGTCTGGTCGTTAATACCCTTTAAAAGAACAGTCTGGCTGCCCAGGGGTATCCCGGCATCGGCCAGTCGGCTGCAGGCCTGAGCAGCCTGTTCTGTCATCTCCCTGGGATGGGTAAAATGCAGGCTGAGGAAAAGGGGATGAAACTTTTTCAACATCTTGCACAGAGATCTGGTGATTCTTTGAGGCAGGACTGCCGGTACCTTTGTCCCTATCCGGATTATTTCCACATGGCGGATGGCTCTGAGTTTTTCCAGAATGTATTGCAGCTGATCATCGCCCATGGTCAGTGGATCACCGCCAGATATGAGCACATCACGTACCAGAGGATTGTTTTTAACGTAGTCAATAGCCTTGATCCATTTTTCAGGGTGGCCCAGGGAGTCGTGTCCGACCATCCTGGACCGGGTGCAGTACCGGCAGTAGGTGGAACAGAATCCAGTTGCCAGAAAGAGCACCCGGTCCGGGTATCTGTGCACAATGCCTGGAACCGGGCTGTCCCTGTCTTCATGCAGGGGGTCATTCTCTTCTCCCAGCCCTTTTTTAAATTCAAGCCCAGTAGGAACAACGCACTTGCGTATGGGATCATCAGGATCAAATGGATGGATGAGACTTAAATAGTATGGAGTTATGGACATGGGAAGCAGGTCCTGTCCTGATCCGGCCTGGAGCTCCTGCCCCGAGAGAGGCAGGATTTTTTCAAGATCCGGAAATCTGGTTATTCTGTTTTGCACCTGCCATTTCCAGTCATTCCAGTCTCTATCAGAAACTCTTTTGTAGTGAGTCCTCCTGAATTCCTGAGGGCTGAATTCAAAAATATTATGGCTAGAATGGGAAATGGTGCGGATAGTCGGATGGAACAGTGATTCAGCCCTGAATCCAAGGTCATAGGCGGCCGGAGGGTCCTCAGAAGGAGGCTCAGTTTCAACTTCAATCTGTTCGAGTTTATCCATGATAAGATCCTTTTTCTGTTTTAATGGCTTATGTTTTTTGGGGCCTGATTACGTTTTCACCTGTTGAAAAGCTGTTAATCAAGATCTGTGCCGTTAAAAAAAGCAAATGAAAACAGCAAGAAGAGTTTCTTAGCCTGATGAAAGTCAGTCCTGGAAATTCTGTTTTTCTTAAGGGGTTATACTTGGTCTGGTCAGCCGGAAAGTTGCTGCCTGACCCAGCCGGAGTCTGCTGGTGATGTACCCTGGGGTTTGCCGGTTACTTTCGGGTTAGGTGTTTATTTTCTGGCTGATTGCCATGAAACAGTGGATCAGGTGTCTTTATTAAAGGAAATGGGCATAAGTCGGAGTTGAAGCCAGAGTTGTTTAAGACCGCGGCTACTGAAAAAAGAGGGCTGGATAGGGAAAGAGTGGCTTGGCTGCAGATGGAAAACCAGAATCAAGGGTTCCAGGTATTATAAAAACAGAACCGCTGATACCGGTTTTTTCATTCCGCCCAGGACAGGCAAATTTTTCGCAATTAATTATCCCGGGGCCTGGGGTCGGACCAGCTGGTTTTTAATTGTCGATGTTTTGGGCGGAGCAAGGTTTGAACTCTCTGGTTTTAAGACCATATTTGCCCATGAGCTTGTTGAGCTGCCTTTCGCCGATGCCGGCCTGGCGGGCTGCATTCCTTATCCTACCCTTGTTTTTGATCAGCAGTTGCTGGAGGTACTGTTTTTCAATTGCCTCCAGGTGGATTCTTCTGACTTCGGACAGGGGCAGGTCGATATTGATATATTCAGTCTCATTTCCGGCCTGGTGAACAAACAGTTCCGGGGGGAAGCTCATGGGAGTCAAAAGCTCAGAACTTTCCAGGATAAAGGCCCGTTCAATAAGATTCTCCAGTTCACGCACGTTTCCAGGCCAGGAATAATCCATGAAGGCCTGGATCACTTCTCTGGATATCTCCTGGACCGGACCGGGAAAACCAGGTTTCAGCCTCACAAAGATGTCCCGGGCAATGGCTGGGATGTCCTGAGTTCTTTCCCTTAAGGGAGGGATTTCAATGGGGAATACATTCAACCTGTACATCAGGTCCTGTCTGAATTTGTCTTGCTGACCCAGACTTTTTAAATCGGCATTGGTCGCGGCAATGATCCGCACCTGGACATGGATGTCCTTGGTACCCCCCACTCTCTGGAAAGTGCGGTCCTGCATAAAGGAAAGAAGCTTGACCTGAGCGTTCTGGCTCAGGGAGCCAACTTCATCAAGGAACACTGTGCCCTGGTCAGCAAGTTCAAATTTACCCGCCTTTCTGTTGATGGCGCCGGTAAAGGCTCCTTTTTCATGGCCGAACAGCTCACTCTCAATGAGGTTTTCTGGTATGGCCCCACAGTTTATGGCGGCAAAAGGGTGGTCTTTCCGGGTGGAGCGGTTGTGGATGTACCTGGCCAGGCTGCTTTTGCCTACTCCGGTTTCACCGGTAAGCAGGACAGTGGTGCTGGTCGGGGCTACCAAATTCGCCTTTTGAAAGACTTCCTGCATTGCAGGAGAGCTTGTTTGAGTGAGCATGGTCTCAGTATTTAAATAAAATGGCAGGCCTTGGAAAAAATATTGTTTTTCAGGAATCTGGATCAAAAATTTCTCATATGGACCATCCGAACATGAGGCAACAGCTTTTTTCATGACCGGCACAATCGTGAGCTGCACACCATGGGCTGCAATTTAGTCCGATGATTTCAGAAAAACAAGGGATTATTGCAAACTGGTCAGTCAAGAAAAAACAAACCAGGTACAATGGCCAGAGGCGGACCACATCTTCGGGCTCGTCAGATTCTGGAAGCAAGGGATGATCTGACCCATTCAAGGGACTGATTGTAGATCCGGGCGGTTTCTTCAGGGTCAAGTCCAAGAAAGCTGATGGTATCCAGGGTCTTCTGCCAGTCTCCTTTTTCGTAAAACCTGGCCAGCTTCAGCCAGTAACCGTTGGAGGTACTGCTTTTATCAGCCAAAACCTGTTTCATTTCTTCTTTTAAGGGAAGTTCTTCAAGAATTTTTTCCATGGGCCTGCCAATCAGAGTGTCCAGAAGGGAAAAGAGTCCCAGCAAGAACATGGAGGGAGGGTCAAAGGGCGGGGAGTTGTGACTGGCTGAAACCTGTTCCAGGAATTTTCCTCGCAATGCAGCAAGGTAAGTTACCTCAGAGTCCATTGGAGTTTCACTCATATCCGAGAGGATATTCACTCTGAGCCATTGAGAGGTTTGCCTGATGCCCAGCAGGGTCACGGCCTGCTGGATGGAAGATATTTCATTTCTGAATCCGAAGTAAGCTGAATTTATGAACTTCAGTAGCCTGTAACTCAGGGAGGCGTCTTTCTGGATGATTTTGCTCAAGTCTGATAGCTCCAGATCCTCTCTGGCCAGCTCTTTGAGGAGCTTGATGCTTGAAACCTTGGCCGGAGAAGGCTTGGATCCTGATATGATCTGCGGCATGCAGAAGAAGAAACCTTGAAAGTAGTCAAATCCAATTTTTTTGCAAAGGTTGTATATGGTCAGATGTTCAATTTTTTCAGCCAGGATCTTGGCTTTTAGCTTTGACATGGATTTTACGAGTTTTTTGATTTCAAGAGGTGAGAGCTTAAGGATGTCCACCTTGATTATGTCCGCAATCTTGATGAGTCTCTCAAATTCCGGCTGCCCGAAGTAATCGTCTATGGCTATCCTGTATCCGTTCTGCTGGAGTTCAAGACACGATTGGACTATGTTTTCGTCCGGCGTGACAGTTTCCAGAACTTCAACAACACAAAGCTCGGAAGGCAGGGCAAAGGCACTTTTCTCCAGGATCAGCCGCTCAGGAAAATTAATAAAGACTGGCTTGCGTCCTCCTGTGGCTGTAATGGCCACGGAAAAACCTTGGGAGATAACCTTGAGGGTTGCATGATCCGGGTTGTCAATCCTGGCGCTGTTGGGAATCTCTTGATCCCTGTAAAGTAGTTCATATGCCCAGACCTTGTCCTGGCGGTCAAAAATGGGTTGCCTGGCGACAAATATTGGATAGGTTTGGAGAATTTCCATTTTACCTGGAGTGGATTGCAAAAATTTATTATTTTTTTTATAAATTCTACTAGTTAACCTTTTGCTTATCAAGGAAAAAGTCTTTTTTCTTTAAAAAGTGGTGATGGTATCATGAGGATAAAACAAGTGTTCTGGGGAGTTTTGCTGGGGATTGCTGCAGCCGGCCTGACAGCAGGAAATGGTGTCTGCCGGGAAGCACCGGGCGAGAACCTGACAGGGTCGGATTCCTCTGAGCCAGGATCCTGCCGCATTGAAATCAGTTATTTTCTGCATATCCAGCCAAGAATGGCCAGCAACCAGATTGCAGTCTGGATTGAGGACCAGGCTGGAAACTATGTGGCAACAGTTTTTGCCAATGATTATACAGCCCAGGGAGGTTATGAGCTGAGACCGTTGAGTCTTCCTTTGTGGCGGGAAGTATCCGGCTGGGACCGGGCTGATCCGGGGTATGTCGATGCAATCAGTCGGGCAACTCAGCTTTCCGGTGACCATACTGTGGTCTGGGATTGTAAGGATTTTAAAGACCAGCCGGTTGACCAGGGCCGGTATGTGTACAGGGTTGAGGGCAATATTTTTTGGGAAAATCGAGTGATCTGGACCGGTGAGATAACAATTGGCGGTACTGCTGATCAATCCCAGGCTCAGGCCGAGTATATTCCGGAACGGGCCTTTAGAAAAGGAATCCTCCTGGAACAGGTCAGGGCAGAGTTCAACCCGGAATAATCCTGCTCAGAAAGGTTGCTGTCCGGTGGGAAAAGTTTCGGGCAGCTACTATGCAGCTGTCCAGCACCACGGTCAGTGTCGGTACCTGGATGACACCTGGCAAGCTGTGGATAACTATTTGAAATATATGCATTTTATTGGAGTAGAAGAGGGTCGCGCACTTTAGTGAGCTTAATTCAGATGTACTTTTCCAAAGGAGAATATATGCGCTTTCAATCTCTGAACCCGGGTATCATCCTGCTGTCCAGTCTTTTTATCCTGTGCATCCTTGCTCATCCGTCAGATGCCCGGCAAAGCCAGGGCCAGGAATCGGCTGATATATCCAGGGCCGGTATTGAAAGGCTTTTGCAGGATCTGGAAGATCCGCAGCAATTGGAGAGGCTGAAGCAGGACTTGCGCATCCTGCTGGAAGCAGGCCAGGCTGAACCTGATGAACTCAAGATTGAATCCAGAGGGCTGGTTGGAGATCTGCTTTTTCTGGCGTCTGAATACGTGCAGGGTATTAATCAGATGCTGTCAGAAACCGGCAAGCATGTTCTGGAAGTTCCTGCACTGCTGGTGGAACTGTCTGAACAGGCCCGGGACCCTGAAGTGCTGAAGAGCTGGGGTGAGATGGCCGGGAAGGTTTTTCTGGTTCTTATGGCCGGTCTCCTGGCCCAGGTTCTGGTCATCCGTCTGCTTTCCAGGGTCCGGAAGGCTTTGGAAGATCAGGATGCTTACAGTCTGGGATTCAGAGGGATTCTGATGGTGGGCAATACCTTTCTGGAGATCATCCCCATAGCAGCTTTTGCAGCAGCAGCTTATGGCCTGCTGCCTTTTCTCGATCCCCGTCCCGGGACCCAGCTGGTAGCCCTGACCCTGATCAATGCCAATGTCTTTGTCCGGCTGATCTTGGCTCTTACCAGGCTGATCCTGGTGCCCGGGGTGCCCTCTCTGCGGTTTCTTCCCCTGGACAATGAATCTGTCCAGTATCTGTATATTTGGGCCCGAAGGGTGGCAAGGATCGGAGTGTACGGATACTTTACCCTGGAAGCTGCCCTAATCCTGGGATTGCCTCAAAGCCTCTACCTGTTCGTGCTCAAGCTTCTGGGACTGGTCATCACCCTGATGGTAATCATCCTGGTTATGCAGAACCGGAGGGATGTAGCTGCCTGGATTCGGGGCGGACCGGATCAGCCGGAGCCGGTTTTGCCTGAGGAGCCGGTCAAGGATCACACCAGGAGGATAAGTGCGTTTCGCCGCAGATTGGCTGATTTCTGGCATGTAGGAGCAGTCATGTTTGCGGTGGGCCTTTTTGGAACCTGGGTCCTGGAGATCCAGGGCGGGCTGTATTTTGTGATCAGGGCTGTGATTCTGACTGTCATGGTTCTTGTCCTGATCAGTTTTCTGGTCCGGCTAAGCCGCCGGGGAATAGACCATTTATTTAAAATAAGTGATGAACTGAAAAAGGACCATCCAGAGCTGGAGGCAAGGGCCAACCGGTATCTTCCATTGCTTCAGCATACAGTCAGAGGGGTTTTATATGCAATAGCCTTCTTTTCCATCATGCAGGTCTGGGGGCTTGGCACCCTGAGCTGGCTATTGTCTCCCCAGGGGGGAGCAGTTTTTTCCAAGCTGCTGGTTATTTTTCTGATTATTGCCGGAGCATTTCTGGTCTGGGAGGTGGTCAGCGTTAAAATTGAGAACTACCTGGCCAAGGAACGCCTTAATGGAGGCAAGCAGTCCAGCACCCGAATCCTGACCCTGTTGCCTTTGCTCAGGAATGTGGTCCGCATTGCTCTGTTCCTGGTGGCTGGAATGAGCGTTCTGGCTCACCTGGGCATAAACATTGCCCCTCTTCTGGCTGGAGCCGGCGTAATCGGCCTGGCAGTCGGCTTTGGAGCACAAACCCTGGTCAGGGATGTGATAACCGGAGCCTTTATTTTGCTTGAAGATTCCATTGCCGTGGGAGACTGGGTGGAGGCTGGAGGGTATGCAGGCACGGTTGAAAAGCTGTCCATCAGAACGGTGACCCTGCGGGATCTGAGCGGAGCGGTTTATGTGATACCCTTTGGGGATGTAACAACGGTCAAGAACAATAATCGGGACTATGGCTACGCCCTGATTGATGCAGGCGTAGCTTATCGGGAGGACTACGGAGAAGTTGTCCAGGCCCTGCAGGACGTTGCCATTGAGCTGCGTCAGGACGAAGTATGGGGGCCGGACGTCATTGGAGACCTGGAGGTCTTCGGGCTGAACAATCTGGCTGATTCAGCAGTTGAAATCCGGGTAAGGCTGAAGACCATGCCGGGCCGTCAGTTTTCCGTACGCAGGGCCTTTTTGGAAAGGATGAAACGAATATTTGATGACCGAGGTATTGAAATCCCCTTTCCTCACCAAACCATCTGGTTCGGAGTTGACAAAGACGGGTCTGCACCGCCCATGCGCATCCTCAAAGAGCCGGGATTGGAGGTTTCTGCCCGAGCAGTGGATACTGGAAGCGGTCAGGACCGGGCCCGGTCTGAGATAAATTATACGTCTGAAACTGAGGCTTCCCAGGATGTGATGGAAGAACTCAGAAAGGCTGAACAGGAGGACAGGGATCCTCAAGACCAGGAGGAGGCGAAGAAAAATCAGAGCTGAGTCTTTTTTTCTGTTTTTATGGGCAAAACAATGCGTCTCCGGGCCAGCTATGCAAAAGGCTCCATCCACTTTCCTGGAATGGATAATGACTGTTATGCTGGTAGATTATGTGGTGCTCCCTGGGTTTGGAAGTGATTCTGATTAATATGGATGCTGTTTTTCAGTTTAAACATGGTTTCTAAGCTTCAATTCCCTGGGATGGGGATTGAGATAGACCTGGTCTTTTAGGTAGGGCTGCCCGTATTTGCGGACATAGTGGTTGAGCAGGGTAACTGGAACTATGATCGGCACCTCATGGTCGGCATAGCTTTTAATTACCTCCAGGAGTTCCTGTTTTTCATCCCTGGTCAGCTGTTTTTTGAAGTACCCCATGACGTGCTGGAGCACATTGGTGTTTTTTTTGACAGTTGAAGAGCGCCTTAAAGCAGACATTAGCCGGGTGGCATACTCTTCGGCCAGTTCCCTGCTGAACTCGCCGGCCCTGGCCACCATCCTGCCCAGCTGCCGGTATGCTTCCACATCATGAGCCATGACCAGGAGCTTGTGTCTGGTATGAAAGTCAACCAGTGCGGCGGAATTAAATTTTTTACCTGAAAGTTCCCTCCATCTGTTGAAAACAAATATCCTGGTGATGAAATTTTCCCTGAGCATGGGGTCGTTGAGCCTGCCGTCTTCTTCAACAGGGGTCAGGGGAAAACGGTCTATAAACATGCCTGCAAATATCCCCCGGCCCTTGGGAGCAGGATTTCCCTTTTCATTATAGATCTTAACCCGCTCCATGCCGCTGCTGGGTGATTTGCTTTTAAACACAAAACCGGACAGGTCCTGCTTTTCAAGTTGGTCCAGCTTTTCTTTGGCCCAGGTTTTAAGGCGCAGGGTATGGTCGATATTGGTTTTTATGGTCACCAGCCTGGGGTTGTCCTCGGGCCCCACCAGACGCATGGCTTCTCTGGGCGTGGGAAGTCCGGACTCGGTTTCCGGACAGACCGGCACATAACTGACATATTTCCCCAGTATGTCGCGCAGGTATCTGTCCAGTTTGTGTCCACCGTCGTAACGTACTTTTTCACCCAGAAGGCAGGTGCTGATGCCGATTTTCATTGCCGGACTCCTTGAATTGACTGGTTGCTGAACAATAAGTTCTGGTTATTGAGACCCTGGAAATAATAGAGTTGATGGGGGAAAATATCAACAGGCAGGATATTTTACTTCTTGATGGGCCTGGTAGCGGATGGTAATGCTCATTTCATGAACAGGAAAAAGACCAGGCAGGTCATGATCGGGAATGTCGGGATCGGCGGGGACAATCCTGTCCGGGTCCAGAGCATGACCAATACCGATACCAGGGATGTCAGGGCAACCCTGGACCAGATAAACCAGCTTGTCCTGGCCGGATGTGAGCTGGTCAGGGTAGCTGTACCTGATGCACCGGCTGCATCCAGGCTCAAAGAAATAATTGCCGGCTCTCCTGTCCCGGTTGTGGCGGATATTCACTTTGACCACAGACTGGCTCTGAAATCCATTGAAGCCGGGATCAATGGCCTGCGCCTTAATCCGGGAAACATAGGGGATCAGTCCAGAGTCAACCGGGTGGTGGACGCGGCCAAGTCAAATATTATTCCCATCAGGATCGGGGTGAACAGTGGTTCAGTGGACAAGACCATTCTGAAGAAATACGGAGGGCCAACCCCTGAAGCCATGGTTGAAAGCGCCATGGGGCATATAAGAATGCTTGAAGACCGGGGTTTTGAACTTATTAAGATTTCCCTCAAGTCTTCCTCGGTCCTTGGGACCATTGAGGCATACAGGCTGATGGCTGATCAAAGGGATTATCCTCTGCATATCGGGATCACCGAGGCAGGGACCCCCATGCGTGGAGCAGTCAAATCCGGGGTGGGGCTGGGAGTTCTTCTCTATCAGGGCCTTGGGGATACCTTGCGGGTATCTCTGACCGGTGACCCGGTCAATGAAATGCCAGTTGCCTGGGAGATACTCAGGTCCCTGGGTCTGAGGCAGCGCGGACCAGACATAATATCCTGTCCTACCTGCGGCCGGACCGAAATAGATTTGACAGCCATGGCTGAAGCGGTTGAAAAGAAGCTCAGAAATATTGAGAAAGTCTTTACCGTGGCCATCATGGGGTGTGTGGTCAACGGTCCGGGGGAAGCCAGAGAAGCTGATATCGGACTGGCTGGAGGCAGGGATTGCGGGATTATTTTTAAAAAAGGAGAGATGGTCAAAAAAGTCAAAGGCGGAGAACTGCTGTCCGAATTCATGCGGGAACTGGATGAGTATTTGCGCTTGACATGATATTTATATCAAAATAATAATTACTGTTTACCTTGCTCTCATCCGTGGATGAGGGCCTAATGACCATAAGGAGGATTTTGAATGAACGCTACGTATGAGACTCTTCTCTTGCTCAGTCCGGAGTTGGGCTCTGAAGGCAGTAAGGAGCTGGTGGAGACCCTGTCCGGAATTATCGACAGGGATGGCGGACAGGTCGTTGAGAACGACGACTGGGGTATCAAGGAGCTGGCCTATCCGGTTCGCAAACAGACCCGGGGACATTATGTGCGGCTGGAATACAGCCTGCCTGCAGACAAGGTTGCTGAACTGGAAAGAAACATCAGGAACGCTGACGGAATATTCAAGTTTCTGACTGTCAAGCTTGAACAAAAGACTGAGTCAAAGGAGAGTTAAATGGCATTCAGGAAATTTGCACCAAGAAAAAAGTTCTGCCGGTTCTGCGCCAACAAAGACATAGATCTGGACTACAAGAATGTTGAGCTGCTCAAGGATTTCATCACTGACCGGGGTAAAATTATTGCCCGTAGAATTACTGGAACCTGCGCCAAGCATCAGCGTAAGTTGACTGGTGAAATCAAGAAGTCCAGGCAGATGGCCCTGTTGTATTACACGGCCACCCACAGCAGTCAGGTGCATAAGAGGACCATCTAGGCTGATGGATTTTTCAGCACAGCCGGGAATATGTTGCGGCCCGGCAAGATGCATTGATTAAACGACAATAAATATTAGAATATGCTGTTTCAGGAGCATCATCATGCAGATAATACTTAGAGCAGATGTGGACAATCTCGGCCGTCTGGGCGAGGTGGTCAAGGTGAAGCCGGGGTACGGGCGAAATTATCTTATTCCCCAGGGCCTGGCCATGCCGGCCACCAAGGCCAACATGAATATCTTTGAGAGGGAGAGAAAAAGACTTGAGGCCAAAATGGAAAAGATCCGTCAGGCAGCTCGGAGTCTGGCTGACAAGCTTAATGCTGCCCAAGTGGTCATCCCGGTCAGGGTGGGTGAGAATGACAAGCTGTACGGTTCTGTAACCACCACCAATATTGGAGACGCCCTTTCTGATATGGGGATCGAGGTGGACCGCAGGAAGATTGTCCTGGACAACCCCATCCGGACCCTTGGTGATTTTGAGGTGGAGGTCAAGCTTCACCAGGATGTTCAGTGCATGGTCAAGGTCAGCGTGGTCAGACACGGAAGCGAACCTCAGGCTGTGGAGGAGTCGGTCGAATCAGAGGCTGTGGACACTCCGGCTGAACCCGAGGCTGCAGAAGCCCCGGAAGAGAACAAATAGTGACAAGGTGGCTTCAGCAAAAAAAGAAAACCTGCCTGACAATCTGAACAGAATTTCTTCGGATCTGATCAGGAATATGCCCCCCCAGAACCTTGAAGCCGAACAGGCGGTTCTGGGCGGGGTTTTTTTATCCAATACGGTTCTGCATTCCATAATCGATATCCTGTCTGAAGAAGATTTTTACTCTCCGGCCCACCAGATCATATTCAGGTCATTTGTGGACCTTTACCGGAAAAACATCCCCATAGATCTGGTCACCATCCATGAAGACCTGGAGAAAAAAGCGCGGCTGGAAAGTGTGGGCGGAGCTGTATACCTGGCTTCCCTGACCGAGGCAGTGGCTTCGGCTTCCAACGCCCTGTATTACGCCCAGATCGTAAAGGAGAAGTCCATTCGCAGGAGCCTGATCCAGGCAGCTACTGAGATAATCTCCCAGAGTTTTGAGCCTGCTTCAGAGGTCAATGACCTGCTGGATACTTCTGAACAGAAAATATTCGCCATCAGTGAAGCCAAGTCCAAACAGGTCTTCAGGTCAAGCAAGGAACTGGTGGCTGAAGTTTTTGAGCTTCTGGAAAAAAGGGTTGAAAGAAAGGAGTTGGTCACAGGGGTGCCAACTGGATACCACAGTCTGGATGAAATAACAGCCGGACTCCAGCCCACAGACTTGATCATCATTGCAGCCAGACCCAGTATGGGAAAGACAGCTTTTGCCCTGAACGTGGCCATGCGTTCAGCCACAGCCCATGAAGTGCCTACAGCCATTTTTTCCCTGGAAATGTCCATGGAGCAGCTCATGATGCGCATGCTCTGCTCGTTTGGCAAGGTGGACCTGAAAAATTTGCGAACCGGATATCTGAATGACGAGGACTGGGCCAGACTTTACCAGTCAGCGGACGCTCTTTCCAAGGCTCCCATATTTATTGACGATACTGCGGCCCTGTCATCCATTGAGATGCGGGCCAGGTGCAGGCGTCTCAAGTCTGAGAAGAATCTGGGCCTGGTTATAGTTGACTATCTTCAGCTGATGAGGGCTGGCAGACGGATCGACTCCAGAGAACAGGAGATATCCGAGATCTCCAGGTCATTGAAAGCCCTGGCCAAGGAAATTGGCGTGCCTGTGGTAGCCCTTTCCCAGCTCAACCGGAAGGTTGAAGAAAGGACCAATAAAAGGCCTGTTTTGTCTGACCTGCGTGAATCCGGAGCCATTGAGCAGGATGCTGATGTTATTCTTTTTTTATACAGAGACGATGCCTACAATAAAAAGGACGACAATCCCAGAAAAGGGATTGCCGAGATCATTGTTGGAAAGCAGCGCAATGGTCCAGTAGGCATGGTGGAGCTGTCATTTTTGGAGAGATTTACAGCCTTTGAAAATCTGGCGGACATTCCTGTGCCGTCTGAAAGTGCTGCTGATGGGTTACTGTAGACAAGGGTGGGTTGAACAGCCCTGATTCTGGTTCCCACCTGGTTGTTTTTTGAACTGGATACATAAGGTACCGGATATGAAATACTATGATCGAATTGAGTTTGCTGATCAGGACGAAATACGGCGGATTCAGGGCATAAGGCTGAAGAATACTGTTTACCAGGCCACGGCCTCCAGGTTTTACCGTGGAAAGCTGGCTATGGCCGGAATAAGGGTTTCTTCGGTAAACCAGGCAGAGGACATCACCAGTCTGCCTTTTACCACCAAAGAGGATCTGCGGGCCAATTACCCGGACGGTCTTCTGACCATGCCTGTGGACAGGATGGTCCGTCTGCATGCTTCATCCGGAACAACAGGCGCAGCCACGGTAATCTATCATACCTCCAATGATCTCAACTCCTGGGCCGGTCTGGTGGCCAGATCCATGCATGCTGCAGGGGTCCGTTCCTGGGACGTATTTCAGAATATGAGTGGATACGGCCTTTTTACAGGGGGGCTGGGCATTCATTATGGTGCTGAAAGACTGGGTTGTCTGACCATTCCGGCCGGAGCCGGCAACAGCAAGCGTCAGATCAAGATGCTTAAGGATTTCAAAGTGACAGTGGCTCACATTATTCCGTCCTATGCCCTGCACCTTGGCTCGGTGTTTGACGATCTGGGAATTAATCCCAGGTCTTTGCAGCTGAAGATCATGCTCATCGGAGCTGAGCCTCATTCAGAAGAGGTGCGTCGGAGAATCGAAGCCATTTACGGGGTTAAGGCTTATAACTCCTATGGACTGTCTGAAATGAACGGTCCGGGGGTGGCTTTTGAGTGTGAGGCCCAGTCTGGGATGCATCTGTGGGAGGATTCATACCTGGCCGAGATAGTTGATCCCAAGACCCTTGAGCCTGTGCCGGATGGAGAAGTGGGCGAGCTGGTCCTGACAACTCTTTGTCGGGAAGGAATGCCCATCATCAGATACAGGACCAGGGATCTGACCAGATTTATTCCGGGTGACTGTCCGTGTGGCCGCATCCACAAAAGAATTGACCGGATAACCGGCCGGTCCGACGACATGATCGTTCTCAAGGGAGTGAACATTTATCCCATGCAGGTGGAGAAAGTACTTATGTCCATCCCGGAAGTTGGTCAGAACTATGTAATTGAACTGGAACGAAAAGGATACCTGGATCAGATGCGGGTCAAAGTGGAGATCCGGGATGAATTTTTCGTGGAGGACATGCGGACTCTTCAGGCTTTGCAGCAGAAAATAGCCGGCCTTTTGAGGGAAGAGATCCTTATTACTGCCAAGGTCGATCTGGTGGAGCACGGAAGCCTGCCCAAAAACCAGGGCAAGGCCGTGAGGGTGGTGGACAAAAGATAAAGCGGGCTTGATTCTGTCCTTTAAAATCACCTGGTGATCAGGACGGTGAAGGGCTGCAATGATACTAAGATCCTGGCTGCTGCGGGCGAATCA
The DNA here is from genome assembly GCF_000686525.1 of Desulfonatronovibrio hydrogenovorans DSM 9292. Lineage (NCBI taxonomy): Bacteria > Pseudomonadati > Thermodesulfobacteriota > Desulfovibrionia > Desulfovibrionales > Desulfonatronovibrionaceae > Desulfonatronovibrio > Desulfonatronovibrio hydrogenovorans. The sequence continues at coordinate 187,143 of NZ_JMKT01000010.1, read as the reverse complement.
TTTTTCAGCCATGTCCGTCAGGATAACTTGAAGATGCGTGGATGTGGCAATTCCTATCAGGAAGCATGTTTTTAGATAAATACAGGAGTATCATATGGTAAAGGTTGCTATTTTCATGGGAAGCAAGTCTGATCTGGAAAAGGTCAGGCCCTGTTCAGAAGTTCTGGATAAGCTGGGTATTGAACATTTCATGACCATTACCTCTGCCCACAGGACACCGGAGAGGACCAGAAAGTTGATCCGGGAAATGGAGGAAAAGGGATGCAAGGTATTTGTCTGTGCCGCCGGCATGGCTGCGCACCTGGCCGGGGCTGTGGCTGCGTCCACTATCAAGCCGGTCATAGGAATTCCTCTGTCCGCTTCCAGCCTTGGGGGAATGGATGCACTGCTGGCTACTGTCCAGATGCCTCCGGGTTTTCCTGTTTCCACCGTGGCCTTGGATAAGGCCGGGGCCAGAAATGCAGCCTGGATGGCGGCCCAGATCCTGGCCCTGGATGATCAGGAACTGGCCCGGAAAATCGAGGCTGCCAGACAGAAGATGCGTGACGATGTAGAAAAGGCCTCAGAGGAGATCTAGTGGATCGGGACAACAGCCTGGCGTTTATTTTGCTTGCCACGGTATTTTCCGGAAGCCTGGTGGTGGCATCAGTTATTTCTTCAAAGATTATTACCATCGGCAGTGTGGTGCTTCCGGCAGGGATCCTGGCCTATTGCATCACCTTTGTTGCTTCGGATGTCATCAGTGAAATCTGGGGTAAGGAAAAGGCCAAGCAGGTGGTTTTGGGTGGTTTTGCCGCCCTGGTGGTCAGTCTCGGGCTTATTCATCTGGCCCTGGCCTGGCCTGGAGCTTCCTTCTGGGACAATCAGGAAGCCTACGGATCAGTTTTGGGGGCTGCTCCCAGGATCATCCTGGCCTCTTTGATTGCTTATGTAATCAGCCAGAACCATGATGTTTGGGCTTTTCACTTCTGGAAAAAGATATTCCGGGGCAGACATCTCTGGATCAGGAACAACCTGTCCACGGGATCTTCTCAGGTCATAGACAGTGTGATTTTCATCAGCATAGCCTTTTATGGGATCATGCCTATTTTACCTTTGATCGTTGGGCAGGTGCTCATAAAGCTGCTGATCGCCTTTATGGACACTCCAGTGGTTTACTTTCTGGTCTGGGTCATCAGGCGTCCAGGCAGACAGGGGCTGGCCGACTGTTCCTGACCTGTACCTTAGTTGATATTGCGCATTCCGGGCATGGACAAAATTGGAGTCCGTGCCCGGAATCATGTTTTTTTTGGGAAAAAACAGGCTCAGGTTTTTTCCAGTCCCTTCTGCCCGATATCCCGGCGCATATACATGCCTTGAAAATTGATCCTGTCTGCTGCTGTGTAGCACCTGGAAATGGCCTCCTGCAGGTTCTGACCCAGGGCCGTAACCCCCAGGACCCGGCCGCCGCTGGTCAGGATATTTGATCCGTCAAAGCTTGTTCCGGCATGAAACACCTTGACCAGGGAATCTTTTTCAGCTTCGTCAATGCCGGTTATGACATGTCCTTTTTTATACTGCTTGGGATAGCCATCAGCGGACAGGACTACGCACACGCCAGCTTCCGGCCTGATCTTCAGAGTTACATCCTTAAGTCTCTGTTCAACACAGGCCAGCATGATCTCAACAAGATCAGATTCCAGACGCATGAGCAGAGGCTGGCACTCCGGGTCACCGAACCTGACGTTGTACTCAAGGACCTTGGGCCCGTATTGGGTAAACATAAGTCCTGCGTACAGTATGCCTTTAAAGGGTCGGCCCATTTCAGCCAGATGCTGGATAATGGGCCTGATTACCTGGTGAGCGGTTTCCTCATATTTTTCTTGGGGCAAAACCGGGGCCGGGCTGTAGGCTCCCATGCCCCCGGTGTTTGGACCGGTGTCATTTTCCCCGATTCTTTTGTGATCCTGGGAAGAGGGCAGAAGGAGGTAATCATGGCCATCACAAAAGGCCAGGAATGAAGCTTCTTCGCCCTGAAGAGCGTCTTCTATGACCACTGTCTCGCCTGCCTTGCCGAATACCTGCTTGACCATCATGTCATGCAGGGCCTCCCTGGCTTCTGCAAAATCAGTGGCCACCACAACCCCTTTGCCTGCGGCCAGACCGTCGGCCTTGACTACCAAGGGGTAGTCTCTGGCTTTGAGGTATTCTTCGGCCAGAGCAAAGTCTTCAAAGACCTTGAATCCAGCAGTGGGGACCTCAGCCTCGGCCATGAGGAATTTGGAAAAGGCCTTGCTCCCTTCCAGCTGGGCAGCATATGCGCCAGGGCCAAAACAGGGGATATTTTCCCGGTCCAGCGCATCAGAGAGTCCCAGAACCAGAGGAAGCTCTGGCCCGACAACAACAAGCCCGATGTTTTTTTCCCTGGCCAGGGCCACCAGGCCAGGGATGTCGTCTACACTGACCGGTATATTTTGCCCCAGGGAAGCTGTGCCACCGTTGCCCGGTGCAATGTAAATTTCTTTGACTTTTGGGCTCTGCTTTATTTTCCAGGCCAGGGAGTGTTCCCTTCCACCAGAGCCAACTATAAGTATATTCATAATAACCTCCTATCTTCTTTTAAACATTCTCTCCAGGTCTTTTCCTGCCAGTTCCCTGGATATGGGACGTCCATGAGGGCAGAAGAGGTTGTCAGGACAGCCCAGAAGTTTTTTCATGAGTTCCACAGCCTCGTCCGGGGTGATCACGGCCCCGGCCTTGACAGCTCCTTTGCAGGCCATGGATATGAACATGTCCTGCAGTCCGGTTTTTTTGGCAGCCAGGATATCTTCCAGGGCCGCAACAGCCTCTTTTATGGAAAGAAAATCCGGTACTCCGGCCACGGACAGGTTCTTGGCCGGATCAAACTCCAAAATAAATCCCATGGCCTTGAGGTCCTTCCATATGTTTTCCAGAAGAGTTCTCTGGGACGGATGGATGGAAAGCTTTTCCGGAATAACCAGTTTTTTTACCACCGGGTTTCGGTACGCTTTTTTGATCTGTTCCAGCACTATCCGCTCATGGGCTGCATGCTGGTCAACTATTAAAAGGGTCCCGGGTTTTTTAAGAAAAAGCAGAAATGAACAATCCACCTGACCCAGGTAGGTCAGCCCATGAATGGCAAGTGGCCTGCTTCCGAATCCGATGGCGGGGTTTGGGGTACCTGTTTTTTCTGTGTACTTGGGCTGGATATCAAAGTGGGCCTGTTTTTCTTTCAGTCTTTGAAAAGTCTTTTCCTGCTCCTCAGGTAAATAGGCCCGGCCCGGCTCTTTCCAATCTGATTCAGAAAGGTCCGGGGACTGGTAGATATCAGCTTGAAAACAGGATTTCAGGGCGTTAACCACCAGAGAAAAAACTTCCTTTTCATTGCGGAAACGGATTTCGTTTTTGGCCGGATGGACGTTTACGTCTATCAGATCAGGTGGAAGGTCAATGAATAGAACCACCTGGGGGTATTCCCGGGAAAGAAGTCTGCCTTTGTATGCCTGGCGGACAGCGGAGAGAAGCATTCGGTCATTGACCGGTCGCTGGTTAACATAGAAAAGGATTCGGTCAGCCCTGGCCTGGGCGCTTTCAGGTCCAGAGGCCAGTCCGGACAGGCGGAAGCCGTTTTTATCCAGGGAAAAATCCCTCAGGCTGTCACAGACCTGGGAAGGCCAGATGACCCGCAGCCGTTCCAGGAGAGGCTGTCCAGGATAAAACCTGTAAACTGACCTGGACTCGGAAAAGAGTTCAAAGTCAATCTTCAGGTTAGCCAGAACGTGGCGGATAAAGGCTTCATGGCATTTTCTGCTTTCAGTGGCCCTGGTTTTTAAAAATTTCAGCCTGGCCGGAACATTGGCCAGAAGGTTCTCCACAATAATTTTTGTCCCGGGCACCATGGCTTCAGGGCCTTGATCCACGATATTGCCGTAAATCAATTTCAGGAAATAACCCTGGTCCTGATTTCGGGGGCAGGAGGAAACAGTAAACTGGGATATGGAGGCGATGCTTGGCAGGGCCTCCCCCCTGAAACCGAAACTGGTTACAGAAGACAATTCTTCCAGACTGGAAATCTTACTGGTGGCATGCCTGGTCAGGGCCAGGGACAAATCCTGACTACTCATCCCGGAGCCGTTGTCAACAATCATGATCCGGCTTTGACCGCCGGATTCAAGATGCACCTGTATGTCCGAGGCGTCGGCATCAATGCTGTTTTCCATGAGTTCCTTGACCACTGATGCCGGGCGTTCCACCACTTCACCTGCAGCGATCTGGTTCTGCAGCTCTGGAGGGAGTATGCTGATTCTGGACATGGGTCTAGCCGCCGAATGAACCCAGGTTTAATAGGTTGAACCGGATTTCGTATTTCCGGTCATAGTCTGATTCCTTGAAATTGAACTCCAGGCTGTAGCACTGGTGACGGTAGAGGATACCCACTCCTCTTTCCAGGTCTTTCCCGGTGTCCAGGTCTCTTCGATAAACAAAGGTGAACTGCCAGTTCCTGATGAAATCAAAGCTGGAACCCAGCTCCAGGATGTTGACTTTTTCGTCAAAGATCTCCGGTCTTCTATTGGGACGTTTGTGAACCACGTTTTCCCTTAGAAAATCCAGGCTGACCCAGGCGGACATGATTTGGGGCCAGGTCAGGATCAGGGAGTGTTCGTGCTCAGTGATGGTGTTTTCATATAGTGAATACCAGGTCCTGTTTCTGAAGGATACCTGGCGTGAAGGGCTGACCTGTGTTTCGGTCAGCAGGTCTGAAAAAGGATGTTTTCTGGAGATTGATTTGAACTCCTGTCGTCTCCGTGCCTCTCTGAAATCATAGGACTGTTCGAATTTTAAACGAAAAAAATCCAGGTAAGAGCTGCTGATGGAAGGTTCTTGATCTGGTCCGGCCTGGACCAGGCTATCTTTTCTCCTGGTGAAGATGTTGCTGATGGAATAGGTCAGTTCATCCCTGGGATTTATCCGGTCCAGGGAGTCAAATCTGGGATACTCGGCCTGGTCCTTGTTCTGTACAAAGTCATAGTTGATTTCCGGTTTGAGAGTATGTTTGATTCTGGTCCAGCTGCTTTTTCCTGCTTGGTCCGGATCAGGTCCGGGCAGGGGGTTAAGGTTGAAGATCCGGAACAGTTCCGTGTAAGAGTTAAGATTGAAATCATAAAGGCCTCTGGTCTGAAACCTGTCTTTGGTGTTGACAGCTGAAGCCTCGTTTTCAAATTCATCCACCATATAAATAGCCTGCCTCCACCCGATTCTGGGGGTGACAGTACCCAGCGCATTTCTCAAGGGAAGGCTTATCCTGGGATGCAGGTTTATTCTGGCCGCCCGGGTGCCATATTCCCTCCAGAAGTATACAGCCTGGTTGGAGGCCTGGATTTCAAAGGGAGAAGCTCCCAGTCTGGTTCTGTACAGATCCAAATTTACTTCAGGCAGTCTCTGGATGGTGGGATTCTCGCCTGAAGGAAGATTTTGATTCTTGTAGATCAGGTTGTCGGAATAGACCATGCGGGCATCCAGACCTATATTGCTCCAGTTTCTGGCTGCACTGATGATGTTGGCCCGGATCAGCCGGTCATGATCCTGGATATCCCGGCCGAATTGCTCGAGGAACTGATCCCGGGAGTTGTCAAATCCGGATTGTCCTGACTTGAATTCTTTGAGGTAGGTGTGATCGGATACGTAGTCCAGGTCAATTTTCCAGGACCAGCCTGATTGCGGATCATGGCCGTCATATTTGCCCCTCAGCCAGTATCTGTCCCGGTTCGGTCTGAATAGATCCTGTCCCTTCTCCCTTCTGGAAAGTCTGGAGGGCATTGATTCTGCTTTATCGTGTCTGTCCCGGTCGCTCAGCCAGTCGGCCCTCCACAGCCCTTTGTTCAGCAGGCCTGGGGTATGGCGGTATTCCAGGCCCAGCATGACTCCTCTCTTGGAATAGTAGTTGGTGTAGAGGGTGGCGTCGCGCTGGTCATCAATCACCTGGTAATAGGGCAGGTTGATGTTGGTGCCGTACTCAGACCCATGACCTATGTCCGGAATGAGAAAACCACTCTGGCGTCTGGTCTTGACCGGGACTATCATGTAGGGTGAGTATAGAACAGACCTGTCCTTTACCCTGAACCTGGGATGCCACAGCCTTGCATAACCATCCACAGTAATCTTGCCCTGGCTGGACATTATTGACCAGGGCGGAACTTCGTCGTCGCAGGAGGTCACAGTTCCCTGGATAAAGGTATAGGTGTGCTGACCGGTCTTTTCCAGATGCTCCCCTGTAAAATACATGTGCTCTTCAGCCATGAAAACCTGTCCGTTCTTGACCCATCCGACCTTGTTGTCCAGATCCAGTTCTGCCTCGTCACCCTGAAGATAGTCTCCATCCCAGTAGGATCGTACATTTCCCTTGAGATAGAGCCAGTTGGTATCTGTGTACAGCTTGGCATAGTCGGCCTGGAGGTAATCATTGAGCCTGGTGAGATGGATATTGCCAAAGGCTTCAATAATATTTTCATCCTCCCTGGAAAGGATGCGGTCAGCCTCCAGGTTCCAGGGGTTTGTGGCCCGGGCTGGAGTGACCATAATCAGGATTAAGAGCAGAAAAAGGAGAACCGGAATTGTCTTATTTGTCACTTGGAATAACTTCTGCTTAAGGTTACGGCTGAGACTGGACTATATTTTATCAACGAGCATGAGAGTACCAATGACCAGAAAACCAATGGCTGCAAATTTTTTAATGGCTTCCCCTGGGATGTAGTTGCAGATTATGTTGGCAAAGATCACTGCCAGAAGGGTGATGCTTACCAGTGCCAGGGAGGCACCAATGAAGACTGTCCATGGTTTCTGGCTCTGGGCGGCCATAAGAACTGAGGCCATCTGAGTCTTGTCACCGAGTTCAGCCAGAAAAATGATGCCGAATGTAGTGAAGAACAGTTTGATATCCATGTATCATGCTCCAGCAGGAGTGGTCCGGCTTGTGTTTTAAAATAAATAGAGATATTATGACTTATTCAGTAATGCTTTCTAGAAATTCCGGAACAACAGGTGTATCCATAAAACCCAAGAACCATAACCTAACATGATCCAGGGCTCAATGGTTAAAAAGCCGGTTTGGCTAAAGTTCAGACAAAACCCGGATCAACGGCTATCTAAAGGTTCCTTCCAAGAATAACCATGCCTGATTTTTTTGAAAAACAGATCGATTTTGACGATACCCAATCCATCCAGGAACTTTTTGGTCCCCAGGGGAATTCGTTACAGGTCATCCATGCCTGGACCGAGGTTCTGATTGAAAGCAGGGGAAATAAAATTCGACTTAAAGGACGTTCCCAGGAGAATCTTGAGCTGGCAGAAAATTGTCTGGTCCAGCTCTACGCCCTGATTAAGTCCGGTTACAGGACAAGCCCTCAGGACGTGGAGGCTGCCTTGCGGATCCTTGAAAATGATCCCGGTGCTGACTTGAGGAAGGTCTTTAAAAAGGAAATTTTTATTGTTTCCAATAAAAAGACCATAGTCCCCAAAAGCGCCACCCAGCGCAGATACCTGCAGGCCATCAAGACCAGGGATCTGGTCTTTGGAGTTGGTCCTGCCGGCACTGGAAAGACATACCTGGCTGTAGCCGTGGCTGTATCGCATCTGATGCAGAAAACGGTCAAGAGGATTATCCTGGCCAGACCTGCGGTGGAAGCAGGGGAAAAACTCGGCTTTCTGCCCGGGGATATTCTGGAAAAGGTGAATCCTTATCTGCGGCCGCTGTATGACGCTCTGCACGACATGCTGGATTTCCGCAAAGTCCAGGAAATGCTTGAAACAGGCATGATCGAGGTTGCTCCTCTGGCTTTTATGCGGGGCAGGACTCTGAACGAATCTTTCATTATCCTGGATGAAGCTCAGAACACCACTCCAGAGCAGATGAAGATGTTTTTGACCAGGATGGGCCTGGGTTCCAAGGCTGTGGTAACCGGAGATGTAACCCAGGTTGATTTGCCGGGGACGTCTGTTTCCGGGCTTATCCAGACTCAGAAAGTCCTGGCAGGAATAGATGAGATCGAATTTGTCTATTTTAATGAAAAAGACGTGATCAGGCACAGCCTTGTGGGACGCATTGTCCGGGCTTATGACCGTTTTGACCGGGAAAGAGTCGAGGCCCGGAAACAGTCTGATGAATGACCCGGGCAGGCGGTCATCCAGGATAAGTGTCAGATTCGAGGCCGGATTGAGCCGGGTTGTTGTCACCAGTCCCAGAGAAATCAGGACGATGGCCCATAGAATATGCTCTGGTCCCGGCCTGGATGAAATCCGCCTGGAGATGCTTTTTACCGATGATCCCGGTATGGCCGGTTTCAATAAGAAATTTCTGGATCTTAAAGGTCCAACCAATGTCTTGAGCTTTCCTGGAGATAGTCCTGCTGATCCAGCCCAGCTGATCATCAATATTGATGGGATTGAGCGGGAATCCTTTCTGTACGGTCAGGATCCCTATTCCTATCTTGTGCGGCTCATGGTCCACGGCATTCTGCACCTGGCCGGCTTTGAGCATGGTCCGCTCATGGATGCCACAAGTTCTGAAATTATTAGCCAGTTGGATAACTATGAAGAAAACAGAAAGAAATGAACTGGTCCGTAATGTGGCCATAATAGCCCATGTGGACCACGGAAAGACCACCCTGGTGGACGCAATGTTTAAACAGAGCGGAGTGTTTCGTCAGGGTCTGGAAGTTGAAGAAAGGGTCATGGATTCCATGGACCTGGAGCGCGAACGCGGCATCACCATTGCAGCCAAAAATTGTGCAGTCATGTGGAATGGAGTCAAGATTAATATCATTGATACCCCTGGTCACGCCGACTTTGGCGGAGAAGTGGAACGCTCTCTTTCCATGGCCGACGGAGCAGTTCTGCTGGTGGATGCCTCGGAAGGCCCCCTGCCCCAGACCAGGTTTGTTTTGAAGAAGACCATGGAGGCCGGGCTCAAAATCATTGTGCTCATCAATAAGATCGACCGCAAGGATGCCAGGGTGGCTGAAGTGCTGGATGAGATATACGATCTGTTCATTGATCTTGATGCCACCGAGGACCAGCTGGATTTTCCGGTGATCTATGCCATTGCTGTTCAGGGAATAGCCAAGGGTTCTCTCGAGGAAAGAGGTGAAAACCTGGACATTCTTTTCAACTCCATCCTGGAGATGGTTCCTGCCCCGGCCTATGATCCGGATAAACCTTTTCAGATGCTGGTCTCGGATCTGGGTTATTCAGATTATCTGGGAAGGCTGGCTGTGGGCAAAGTTTTCAATGGCCGGGCCAGGCAAAGCGACCAGCTTGTCTGCCTGGGGCAGGGGGAGAGACAGGATCTGCTGCGGGTAACCAAGCTGCAGACCTACATCGGCCTGGAGCTGAAGGAAACCGATGAAGTCCTGCCTGGTGACATTGCAGTTATTTCAGGTATCGAGAACGTACATATTGGTGATACCATCTGCACCAGAGACAATCCTGTGCCTTTGAAAAGAATCACAGTTGACGAGCCCACAGTGGCCATGAAGTTTTCCATCAATACTTCTCCCCTGTCTGGAAAAGAGGGAAAGCATGTCCAGTCCAGGAAAATTTGGGAAAGGCTGGTCAGGGAGACGTTGAGAAACGTGGCTATCCAGGTTGAGGAAACCAGAGACAGGGACAGCTTTCTGGTCAAGGGGCGGGGTGAGTTTCAGATGGCCATTCTCATTGAGACCATGCGCAGGGAGGGGTTTGAACTCAGTGTGGGCCGGCCGGAAGTGATCTACAAGTTTGAGGGTGGAAAAAAGCTGGAACCCATGGAACATTTGTTCGTGGATTGCGACGAAACCTTTGTGGGGGTGGTTACGGAAAAATTGTCCCTGCGCAAGGGACGCATGATCAATCTTGTCAACCACGATACCGGCCGGGTCAGGCTGGAGTTCAGTATCCCATCCCGCGGCCTTATCGGCTACAGGGATGAATTTCTGACAGATACCAAGGGAACAGGGATCATGAATTCCTATTTCAGCGGATATGATGAATTCAGAGGAGATTTCCCTACCCGGTTCATGGGATCCCTGGTGGCTGATCGGGCAGGAGCGGCTGTACCTTATGCTCTCTCCAATCTCAAGGCCAGGGGAAACCTGTTTATCTCCCCGGGTGAACCGGTTTATGAGGGAATGATCATAGGAGAGCACAACCGGGAGAGTGATCTGAATGTTAATGCCTCCAAGGAAAAAAAGCTTACCAACATCAGGGCCTCCGGCAAGGATGATGCCATTGTGCTGCCCCCGGTTCTGCCCATGACCCTGGAGAGGGCCCTCCACTTTATCCGGGCGGATGAAATGGTGGAGGTTACTCCCAAGTCCATCCGCCTCCGGAAGGCTGAGCTTTCCGCTTCCAAGAGACACAGTTCAAGGCCCAGGGAATAATAAGTCCGGGCAAGGTCTTTGGCAGGCTTATTGTTTGTGATTATTGCCTGCTAAAGTCTGGTCCGGATCGCAAAGTAGATCTGCACAAGGAGGACGGAGATGATCAGGATGATGCTTGTCTTGATGGGCCTTTTTTTGCTGCTGCCTTCCTGTGCCCCGGTCATATCCGGGCCGGTTATGAAAACTGTTGATCAAAGTGTATCCTTTGCTGACCTCCGGCAGAATATCAGCGTCATGAAGGGCAAGACTCTGGTTTTAGGGGGAAGGATCCTCAATACAGTCCCCTTGGAGAGGGAGACCTGGGTGGAGATCCTGGAGCATCCCCTGGATATCCGACAAAGGCCGTTGACCGGGGATGAGTCAGGTGGTCGCTTTCTGGTCTTTTTCCCCGGATTCCTGGATCCATCGGTCTACGCTCCGGGCAGACTGGTGACTGTGGCCGGACAGGTGGAAGGGAAAGAAGTCCGGCCCCTGGGTGAAATGGAATATGTTTATCCAGTGATTATGGCGGTGGAACACCACCTGTGGCAGATCAGCAGCTTGTCCAGAAGTCCCCGGCTGGGGATTGGAGTTGGCGGTGGAAGCGGTGGTGTGGGTGCAGGTGTTGGGGTGGGATTCTAAGATGAGCCAGCGATTTTTTTATCTTCTTTTTTTGTTGCTGGTCTGTGCTGTTGGATGCTCACCCTTTTCCCGGCAGGCCATGGATGAGGTGCAAAGAGAGATCAGGTTCAAGCATGTGCTGGAAGACCCGGGACGATTTGTGGGAAAAACTGTTATCCTGGGCGGGGTGATTGTTGAGGCTATTGTCAAACCAGGGGACACCCTGATCATTGTCAGGCAGACAGAGCTTGACTTTCAGAAGAGGCCAAGAGATCTGGATAGATCTCTTGGCCGGTTCATGATAAGGCATTCGGGTTTCATGGACCCGGCAATTTATGGCCAAGGGCGTGAGTTAACAGTTATTGGAAACATATCCGGTCAAAAAGAGGGCTTGGTTGGGGAGCGGACTTATGTGTATCCGCTTATCCAGGTGCAGCATCTTCGCCTGTGGGATATGAGGAAAGCCGTTACGTCCTGTTACGATTCCTGCGGCCCTGGTCCCTTTTGCCAGGACCGGCATTTCCATCCCTGGAGTCCCCATCCCTGGAGTCCATACTGCTGGTAGAGGGCAGTTAATTGCAATCCTTGTCCTGAAGAAAATCAGTGATGAATATGATCATGGAGGTCAGATGAAAAAGATTTTATTTTTTGCTTTTTGCATAATCCTTGGACTTGGCTCCAAGCTTAATGCCGGGCTGCAGGAAGACGTGCTGATTACCAATGTGCTTGACAGATTTCAGGGAATCATTGTTGAGAGAGGAGGAGATCCTGAGGCCATTAGTGTGAAAAATATGACTCTGGAACGCAAGATCCGGTTCGAGCTAGTGGTCAGTGGTCAGGTCCTGCCCCTATATGCAGTGAGAATGGCCTTGTTTGAGCCGGAAACCGGCCGAAAGCAGCTTGTGGACCTGATTGTTGATGAGACCGGAACTGTTCAGCTGGATGGATCTTTTGTTGATCTGGGAACTGGAGAGTCTTTGCATCAGGACGCATTGGATGAACTGGACAGAATCGAAGGGGACCCCGGAGTGGGAGACCTTCTTTTTAAAGGTTCTGGAACTGCCCAGGTGCTTTTTCTGAGCGATCCGTTCTGCCCCTATTGCCGGCATGCTTATACCCATCTCCTGGACCAGAAAGACTGGATTGACGAATTCAGGATTGCCCACTTTCCCATTGATCCCGACTCAGGTTCAATGGCTTTGACTTTGCTTATGATGGAATACAAAGATGAAGACCTTTATCAGGATGTGGTTGATTTCGCCTATATGATGGACAGGGACCAGATTATTGGCAACCCCGACCTGGATGTTATTTCCCTTTTTAATCAGCAATTCAATGTCTTTACCGATTCCCCTGAAGAGGTGCTGTTTCTCCTTCAGACCAGACACCAGGATGAGCTGGCCCGCCAGATGAAGATCATGAGGGATATGGGTTTGACTGGAACACCGGTGGTGATCATCAATGGGATGAGGATAAACGGGTTCAACAGAGATCGAATGGAGAGACTGCTGAAGCAGAATTGAGAATGATTTCTGTCAGCTGCGGTTGATAGTTGTTACCCGGTCCTTAAGCTTGGAGGACCGGGTTTTTTTAGGTCAATACCCCAGGTCCTGATGATGGATGGTTTCCAGGATTTCTCTGTAGTCGTCAAACCAGTAGGCACTGGGATTCCGTCTGCAGATAAAAACTTTTCCGCTGTCATCGGGATCAGCGGCCCGGTGGATTCGAAAAATTATGTTTTCATCAGTCATGGCCACTACTTCAATCTTGCCCTCGGCATGGGACATGGCCAGTTTGGCTCTTTTTCCAAGCCCTGAGCACATTCCTCTGGCCGTTTGAAAGACATGAAAGGCTTCTTCCACTGGGACGGCGTAGGTTAGGTTGCCCACTGTAGGTCTGCATAAAAAGATGTAATAAGGTGCAATTCCCATGTACGAAAGCTGGTTGAAGAGTTCTCCCATTACCTGGGGATCGTCGTTTACCCCCCGGAGCATGGGGGTCTGGTTGCAGAGAATACCGCCGGCCTTGATCAGCCGGTTGCAGGCTTCCAGACTGACCTGGGTGATTTCCCTGGGATGAGAAAAATGGAGCATGAAATAGATTCTTTTGTGGGGCAGACTGTATTCCTCCACCAGTTTTATCAGTCCGGGATCATTGATGACCCGGTAGGGATCATAGGATAAAAGCTTGGTTCCTATTCTGATGATTTTGACATGCTTAATGGTGCGCAGACTGCTTATCAGCTCTTCCAGTCTGGCTGTGGACAGCATGAGTCCGTCACCCCCGGTTATGAGGACGTTGTTGATTTCGGGGTGGGAGCGGACATAGTCTAGGGCTGCCTGGTAATCAGTCAGGACTTCTCTTTGTTCAGGGTAAATGAAAAGCCTTTTGCGGAAGCAGTACCTGCAGTAGCCCCCGCAGGTGTCACTGGCCAGAAATACGGCTGTGCTCAGATATTTATGCTGAAGTCCGGGCATTTTGGAATATTTTTTCTCATTGGACGGGTCCAGTTTTCCCCACTGATCGAGCTCCTCCTGGCAGGGGATAATGATTCTTTTAATGGGGTCATTGGGATCATCCCAATTGATCAGGGACAGGTAATAATCATTGGACCTGAACTCGAATTTCTGCATGACCGGAGCAAGGTCCTCCAGTTCTTTTTCAGGTATTTGTCCGACCTTGGAGATCTCATTTATGTACTTGGGACGGTTCATGGTTTTCCTCCATTATAAGGTGTTAAGGACTGCTGGCCTGAACAGGATCCTGGTCCCAGTCAGGGCAGACTCCGGGTCCTGCCTGGTTTTCTTTGAATGGCACCAATGGCCTGATTAATCTGTTTTAGCCGGGTACCAGATTGGTACCAGAAGTGTTGCGGCCATGCTGGCCGACTCCCAACTGAAGCTGGCTCGAAAATTGAAGGTGTGGCAAATAAACAGAGTAAATTATAGATAATTATTCATTCATGTCAAACCATGGCCAGGAGCCTGGGTTGAAACTATCAGGAGTCCCACTGGAGATGCTGGCAGTTTTTTTCATTGACATTTCAGGATGTCTTTTAGAAAAGTCCTGCAAAATCAGCTCTGCACCTGCTGGCAGGACGGGGGGAGGGGCTTGGGATGAGGCTGGCTTAAGGAGCGGTCACCTCCTTAAGAATGGTTGATGGGGTTCTAAGTTGCAGGTATTATGCAGGCCGGATAAACAGGTAGATTTTTAAGGTAAGCGCTTGAATTTGTTTTGTTATTGCAGCGATGTCAGAATGGATGGTCAGGTTCAGCATATCCATTAGACGAAATTGTATGATCGTCATGCTGGGATTTTGCAAAATTGTCAATCCCCGGAGGGTTGGGCATGTTTTCTGATGAAGAAGATGTTCTTTTTTCGGACCTCAAGCTGGAAGATGATACGAATTATTTTCTGTACATCGGAGAAATCAAGACCGACGCTCTCAATCAGTTTGTCAAAGAGAATCTCGCCAGAATCCACAACAAGAAATTTGATTATATTTCCATCCTCCCTGATGTGATGGAATCATATCCGCATAAGAATGTCCTGGTCATTAACCCCCTGGCCAGGAGCCTTTATGCTCAGACCAGCAAGAAATTCAGCTGCAGGATGTCAGCCGGAGATTTTGCCGGTGTGGTATCCTATTCATCAACAGTCCTGGAACTGGTTCGGATGCTGGTCCGTAAGCAGGGCAGGCTGTATGTGCATGTTTTTGAGTCCCTGCCTGAACTTTCCTTTACCAGGATGCCAGGGGTGGTGCTTCTGGGTCCGGGTGGACAGGTGGCCAGCATGTGGAATAACAAGCTTTACCAGCTGCAGATGCTTAAGGATGCTGTGCCGGTCATAGACTACAAGGTCTGCAGCGGGGTCGGGGAGATGGTTCAGGGAACCACATCAGCCCTGGCAGAGTGGACCGAAGGTGTTTTTGTTTCCCAGCCCTATTCAGCGGCTGGTACCAACAGTTTTATTGTCCGGTCCATGTCTGATTTGAATTCAAGGCTGCCCCTGCCTCAGTCCACTTATTTCATCAGCAGATACGTCCCTCATGAACATGATCCCACGGTCCTGGGAGTGGTGGGTAACGAGGACGATGTCTTTATTGCGGCCATTGCCGACCAGGAAATAGAAGGCGGAAACATGTTCAGGGGCTCGACCTTTCCTTCGGTCCTGCCGTACAAGGATCAGCTGGAGATAAAAGAGCATACCAGGATGGTGGGCCGTGTCCTGGGCAGAAGCGGATACAGGGGAATTTTCGGATGTGACTATATCGTCAGCAACTCCGGTCGGATCTATTTTGTGGAGGTTAATGCCCGCAAGCAGGGGACTACCATGGAAATGTGCTGCACACTGGAGAATCTGCTGCCCCAGGATGCTCCTACTCTGATGGAACTGGAATATTTTGCGGTCACAGAAAACAGACTGCCCGAAAATAAGATGGAGATCCAGGAGGCCATTAGTGATCTCTACTGGAGAACATACAACTTCAAGGTGGACCGGGAGGTTGTGACCAAATACTTTCTGCCTGCAGATGAAGACGAGCGGGAGCTCTTTCGCCAGGTCAAGCGGAATGGAGTTGAGTATAAAATGATCATTATGGAGCACGTGGGGCATGGCTGTCCGGTCAAACCAGGAACATTTCTGGGCAGGGTGGTTGCCGTATCCAGGAAGAGAGAGATCCTGGACAGGGAAATCAAGATGGGCAAGCAGTTGCTTGAAGAATCTATAACCAGCATGGAATAAGAACAATGGATGGATCAAACATGATTGACCAATTTACCAACAGGCTTCTGGACAATCTTTACTTAAAAACCGGTTCCAGGGGAAGGTTGACTGAAAAAGAGACAGATAAGATCAGGGACCTTTTTGATAAAAGCTCTGCAGAAAATTTGACCGGAAATATTATTGAGCTTTTCAGGGTGCTGAAACAGGTCAAGGATTCCCACGGCCTAACGCCTGCAGACTTTGACATTGCCCGGCCTGACCTGGAAAAACTGGCTGTCAGACACCAAGATATTGACGAGCACCAGGTAAGTGTAGGGGGCAGGCTGGATCAGGCCTTGTCCATTGTTGAGCAGGCTGGAGAAAGGGTGGCCAGATACCTGGAACAGAAAGACCTGGAAGCGCCCAGCGGTATTCAGCTCTGGGACAGAATCAGGGAGAATCATTCCAGAATCAGGCAGGTCCTGGGCATGACCGAGGATGACTGGAATTCATTTTCAGGCCAGTTGAAATTCGCCATTGAATCTCTGGACATGCTGGGAGGGATCTTGAATCTTCCGGCCAGTGCCCTGGAGGAGGTGGGCCGGGTGACCAAGAACTATCGGATGCGCCTTACTCCTTATTATGCCGGCCTGATCATTCCCGGGAACCTGGAAGATCCAGTTCTTCTTCAGGCAGTACCCACCGGGGAGATGGTGGACAACACAGGCGTGGAAATTCCGCCTGTGGCAGCAGATCATTCTCCGGCCCGGCTCATTGACCAGTTCTATCCCAGGGTGGTGACCATCAAGGCCACCAACATGTGCGCCATGTACTGCACCCATTGTCTGCGCATTGCCCATATCGGCAAAAAAGACCGTATTTATTCAAATGAGGCTTATGATGAGGCCCTGGATTACATAAGAAAGGATTCAAGGATTCGGGATGTGCTGATCACTGGCGGTGACTCTTTTATGCTGCCCAACACCATGCTCAGGAAGCTGCTGGTTGAGCTTGACTCCATAGACCACGTGCGCATGAAGCGGCTGGGCACCAGGATTCCGGTGACCACTCCCCAGAGGATCAATTCCGAGCTGCTGGATATTCTTGAGGAAAGTAATGATAAAAAACCGGTCAGGGTGGTCACTCAGATTAATACAGCCCAGGAAATTACTCCGGTCTCCAGGGACGCCTTCAAGCAGATATCCAAAAGAGTCAGCGCGGTTATGAACCAGGCTGTGCTGTTAAAGGGAATCAATGATACCAGGGTCAAGATGTGGAAGCTGTGTGAAACCATCCACGAGGCCTATGTGCGTCCTTATTACCTGTTCAACTGCAGTTACCGGAATCCCCAGTTCGCACATCTGCGGGTGCCTGTGGAAAAGGGCAGGGATATTGTGGAGAGCATGTATGGCAACATATCCGGGGATGCCATTCCAAGGTATATCGCTACAGCCGGTGGCAAGATTCCTCTGCATCGCTCCAATGTTTCCGGAAAAAAGGGAAATGAGCTGACACTGACAAAGCCATGGAGCGGAGAAGAGGTGGCCTATCCGGATGCTGATCCGGGTGAATATTCTGATAAGTCCTTTGCCTTGGGAAAGCATAAATAGAGGCGGCCAGGATGGGTTCAGGGGAAAGGATTGTTGAACAGGTCAGCTTCCTGAAAGGGGAGATGCTTGAACTGCTGGAAGAGCTGGTCCTGATCCAGAGCGGCACCATGAATAAAACTGGGCTGGACAGGATGGCCCGGACTGTTTTCCGGGCCCTGTCCGGGATACTTCCCCAGGTGGAGATTATTTCCATGCAGGAGTGCGGCAATATGGTCCTGGCCTGGAATAATGAAGCCCGCACCTGTAAGCCGATTCTCCTGGTTGGCCATATGGACACAGTTTTCCCCCAGGATACTGATTTTAATTTTTTCCGCCAGGACCGGGAAAAGATATATGGCCCGGGGGTCATGGATATGAAAGGCGGCCTGGTAGTGGGTTTTTTTGCTTTAAAAGCCCTGTCCAGGCTGGGGTTGCTGGAAGATATTCCAATAACCTTTATCTGCAATTCAGAGGAAGAAATCGGTTCTCCTTTTTCCAGGGTGCTTATTGAGGAGCAGGCCAGGAAAAGCAGGGCTGCATTTGTCCTTGAAGGAGGGGGAGTTGACGGGCAGGTGGCTGTTGGTCGCAAGGGAAAGATCGGTCTTGATCTCAAGGTTACTGGAAGGGCCGGACATGCTGGAGTGGCAGGTCTTGACAAGCCCAGCGCCGTGCTTGAGGCGGCCCATAAGACTATTGCCCTGGAAGCCCTGAACCACCCGCCGGATGTCCTGGTCAATGTCGGTCTGGTCCAGGGGGGCATCGGACCCAACACCATTGCCCGGGAGGCTGTCCTTGGAGTTGACGCCCGCTTTGCTGATCAGAAAAATCATGATGCCATTCTGGAGGAGATCCGGAAGATAGCCGGGCAGACAAGAGTTCCCGGGACCAGGACAGAGATGAGAGTCATTTCCAGCCGCCCGGCCATGCCGACCAGCAGGAACATGGAAAGGCTTTATCAGCTGGTTGAGGGGGCAGCCCAAAAGGTCGGGGTCCCCATTGCCAGGGAGATCAGAGGGGGAGTGTCTGACGCCAATTTTATTGCAGCCACGGGGACTCCGGTCCTGGACGGACTGGGTCCCTGTGGAGATCTGGACCACAGCGACCAGGAGTTCATCATAAAAAAAACCTTGCCCCAGCGGGCCGCCCTGGTGGCCCAGTCCATCCTGGAGGTCATGTCTGAGCAAGTCTGACAACAGAGAGTTTAGTCAGTCCTCTGGATGAGAGTCCTTTATGTCCTGCGGCTCAGTATGGGCCTGGTTGCAGGTCTGCCCCGGAAAAATTGATGGCTATACTTCCTCAACTGAAAAAAGTCCCCGGATTTCCTGGCTGACCCGTTGAGGTTTGCCTGTTTCCGGGTTGACCGGGCACCAGATTGTCCTGGCCCTGGCCAGAAGGATCTGATCTTTTTTTCGAATGATCTCTGTGTTGCGTTCAAAGCTCAGTCTTTTGGCCCGGCCGATCCAGGTCCTGGCGGTGATTTCGTCTCCTTCCACTGCTGGAGCTTTGTAGTCTATTTCATGGCGGAGGACCACCCAAAGTGTTTTTTCCTGTTCCTTTAGCGGGGCAAGGGCCTGCCAGTGGGCAACAGCAGCATCCTGGACCCAGCGAAGATAGACTATATTGTTAACATGGCCCAGCTCGTCAATGTCTGATGGTGTCGCCTTAATGTTGATCTGATAGGTCTGTTCAGGATTCATAACTGCTGCATATTGATTTAAATGTTGGTAATGCTTGTCTTTGCTGTGCTGATATCTGATATCATGCCTGCCACTTAGGATGCCCAGAAGTCTTCTCTATCATATCAGGCAAAGGCCCTGGCCTTGGCCTGAGCAGCCTGGTCTTCTTTTCCCTGAGCCTTGAGGGTTTCAG
The DNA here is from genome assembly GCF_000686525.1 of Desulfonatronovibrio hydrogenovorans DSM 9292. Lineage (NCBI taxonomy): Bacteria > Pseudomonadati > Thermodesulfobacteriota > Desulfovibrionia > Desulfovibrionales > Desulfonatronovibrionaceae > Desulfonatronovibrio > Desulfonatronovibrio hydrogenovorans. Next base: position 167,969 of record NZ_JMKT01000010.1, on the reverse strand, counting down.
CCAGGTCATTCCAGAATCCGGCCACGTCCGGCCTGAGCACAACACTTTGTCTGGCCAGAGATTCAGCTATCTGGGGATCGTCGTTGTTTTCCAGATATATCCTGGCCATCAGGTTCAGGGAGAAGGCGTCCCTTGGATTGTTTATCAGGGCCTGATGCAGATGCTCCCTGGCCTGCTCCCGGTCTCCTTTTTTCCAGGCGAGCCTGGCCAGATGTCTGGGCGCAAGGTTTTTCCCGCTGCTGGTTTCTCTGGCCTGGTTGTAATATTTGTCTGCCTTATCCAGGTCACCGGAGTTTTCTGCCAGCTGCCCCAGACGAAACAGGCTGAATGCGTGATCCCGCTCAATTTCAAGACATTTTTCAAAGGCCTTTTCAGCATCAGGCAGGTCGCCTTGCTTGAGGTGGGCACAGCCCAGATTATACCAGGCCATGATGTTCTGATCTTCAAGACCGATGATTTCCTGGAATTGTTTGGCGGCCATTTCCATCCTGCCCAGCCTTGCGTAGCAGATGGCCAGTGAGTTGCGGGCCAGGGTGTTGGCTTCATCTGCTGCCAGGGCCAGTTTATACTCTTCCAGAGCGGCAAAGGTATCGCCACGGGTAAACAACCTGTCCGCACTCACAGTAAGGGTCAAGCTGTCAAAACAGGCCACATGGGGAAACTCGATCAAGTCAGCGTGCTCAAGACTCTTGCGGCAGTTTTCAAGGGTGTTGATGCGGGAGTAATTAAGATATGGAAAACAGGCAATACCGGTAAATATAGAGGCCTGGCAGGAGTCCCGGATTGAAGAGCTCAGCTGACAGAGTGCCGGGTACAGGTCTTGCGGACTTTGACCCGGGAAATAGAAGATGAGACAGGTGGAGCTGTACCTGCCCCCAAGGGGTTCCTCTGCCAGAACTGCCTTAAGGGAACTCATCAGCTCGAGGATCAGGTTTTCCCCTCCGATACCCTGTTCACTGTCATTTTTTCCATGGTCATGGATTCTGATCATGACCATGGAAAATGAGTCAACACAATTGCGGTTTTTGCTCCACAGGGAGACAAAGTCCCTGTAAGAATAAAGCCCGGTCATGATATCTTTTTTGGGGAGGGTGTTTTCCACGATACCGTTATTTTCCAGGAGGCTGTCTTTTTCAGGCAAAAGGCTCAGCTTGTCTCCAGGCTCGATTTCCCAGGACGGATCATTCAGGTACAGGACTTCGGCAATGGATATGCGCTCCTGGACCTCCTGGAGGGTGATTTCGCCCTTGTGGATGGGTGGGTAATGGCCAAGGGATTTTTTATCCGGCTCCTGAATGATCTGGGAATGCCCATTGAATTTTCTGGACCAGACCATGAACTTCTGCCCTTCGCAGGCATCTACATTTTTTCCCAGGTTGATTATCATCCGGTTCAGGGGCAGGTTCTCCATGATCACTCCCCCCCGGGACAGGAGTTGGCCAAAAAAATAGGACCTGCCTCTGCCGTTTTCCTTGGCTATATCCAGGGCCTGCTGGGCTTTTTGAATGGCTATCCTGGCCAGTTCGTAGGGAGTCTTTCTGAACTGATGGCCTTTGATGTCTTGAGGAAAAAAAGATGAACCGGCACTGGCAGTCAGGGACACCTTTTCTCCTGAAACAGCGTATTCAAAAACGGTTTCTGATATTTTTTCAAGGATGGACTTGGCCAGTTCCTGGCATTTGGAAGGAGAGCTTTGAGGCTGAAAAAGGCCGAAGGTATCCCCCCAGAGCCTGGCCAGGGCGGCCTGCTCAGGGATCACCCTTTTAAGTTCAGCAGCCAGCCCTTCAAGTACCTGATCGCCGAACATGTAACCGTAAGTGTTGTTTATCCGTCTGAACCGGTCCAGGTTGAAGATCATGATCCAGAATGAAGCGCTGTGGCGTTCCGGGCCGTTATCCATGGTGGCTGCCGGACCCGGGGTGATGCTGGACAGTACTGATTCAATCTCCCTTTCCACCATTCTGGTGAACTGTTCCCGGTTACTCAGACCGGTTAGTTCGTCCAGCATGCACTGTTTGTGCAGGAAGAGTTTGTCCAGGCTCAGGGAGGTGAATGACCCAAGGTGATCTTTAAGGGAGATCAGCTGGTTATAATCAGTGCCTTTGGCCAGGAAAATGCCCAGGAAGTTGTTGTTCAGGCTTAGAGGCAACAGGGTCCGGTCTTTTTCAATGATCGGAACAAGTTTTTTTCCCTCCTGCATTGCCAGAGGAATTTCTCTGGGAAAGTAAAGGCTGTAGGAGGTAAAAGAGATAAGTGACGCCAGGGAGTTTTTGAGAATGGACTCAAACCGGATGAGATCGCTTTTATCAAGGTTCAGGTACATGTGGTGGCCGGGTTTACAGTTAAAAGCAAAGTTTTTAAGTTATATAAATGACACCATGCTGTCCAGTCCTTATATTAATGATCCGGGCCGGATAAGGTTGATTCCCGGTGAATGAGAGGGTAGGATGGGTTTAAGTACTGATGAAACAAAGGAGCAGGAATGAGGATAATGGAAACAATAACCACCAGACGGAGCATCCGGAAGTTTACAGATGAACCGGTTACCAAAGAGCATGTTCTTGCGGTGCTGGAGGCTGGCAGGTGGGCTCCCAGCGGCCTCAACAATCAGCCGTGGAGATTTCTGGTGCTGAATGCAAGGGACTCCAGAAAACAGGCCCTGGAAGGCTGTACCAAGTATGCCCATGTTGTCCGGGGGGCACAGGTGCTTATTGTGGTTTTTCTGGACAGAAAGGCCAAATACCACCATGAAAAAGATTGTCAGGGCGCTGGGGCCTGTATCCAGAACATGCTTCTGGCCATACACGGACTCGGTCTTGGCGGGGTCTGGCTGGGAGAAATCATCAATCAGGAGAAGGAGGTACATCAGGTTCTGGGAACAGATGCCGAACACCTGGAACTCATGGCTGTAGTTGCTCTGGGTCATCCTGCATCTGGGGGGTCATCTTCACGGAGGGAACTTTCCCAGCTGATGGTGGAACCTTTTTAACTGCCTCAACAGGCAGGCCACATTTAACTTATGGGTATATCATGCTCAAATTAAAACAATTCAATCTTGGTCCTCTGGAAACAAACTGTTACCTTATTTACAATGACAAGCAAGCCCTGGCTGTGGATCCAGGCGGTGATCCCGAGGCTGTAATAGACTTTCTTCAGACTCAGGAACTTAACCTCCAGACCATTCTCAACACTCATCTTCATTTTGACCACATCCAGGGAAATCAGTCCTTGTCATCCAGGACCGGGGCGGAGATTATGGCTCCCCAAAAGGACAGTTTTCTCCTCCAGACAGAGGTGGGCGGAGGGGGCTTCATGGGATTTCCAGAGACACCTGCATTTGACTTCATCAACCTGGAACCGGGTCAGACAGTATTTCTGGACAGCCCCTGCCATGTCCTTGGGACTCCGGGACATACCCCGGGCAGCCTGTCATTTTACTTTCCTGAATTGAATGCGGTTTTTGTAGGAGACCTGTTGTTTTTCCGTTCTGTTGGCCGGACAGACTTTCCAGGAGGAGATCCCGAAGTTTTAAAAGAGTCAGCCCAGAAACAGATATTCACCCTTCCGGACAATACCACAATCTATTCAGGTCATGGCCCGGAAAGCAGGGTTCTGGATGAAAGACTCCACAATCCCTTTTTCCATGAGCACAAATTTATCTAGATTGCGCATGGTCCACCATACCATCCTCAGAGATCAGGGTGGCACAGCCATGATTGCCGGGCTGCTCAGCCTGGGGATGTGCTCCAGGGGATGGGACAGTCGGGTTGAAAGCGAAATCTGCGGGACAAATGGCAGGCCGAGTCCTGACCTCAAGGGGCGAGATCAGGACGTGCTGGTCCATATCCATTCCACCCAGAACTGGCCAAAAACCCTTTTATCCTGCCTCGGCCTGAAGCAAAGACCAGTGGTGACCATGCATGATGCCTCCCTTTTTACAGGGGGCTGCGTCTATCCCCTGGAATGTCGCAAATGGCTTGCAGGATGTCATGAATGCCAAAGGGGATACAGTGATTCCCATGAGGACTGGCAGCGCAGGCAGGATGCGGCTGCTCTGGTCAAACCGGTCCTGGTCAGTCCTTCAGCCTGGCTCGCGGAGATGGCAGAAAGGGCTTTTCCGGGCTTGAAGGTCAGGGTTATTGCCAATGGAATAGAACAGGCCTCTGCCCTGAAGGATGACCAGGGGCACATCCCGGATTTTCAGGGTGAGCTTGTACTGTTTGTTGCTCATGGTGGGGTTGAGGCCGGTTATAAAAGCGGTGGCCAGTGGATGCGGATCTGGAAACTGATAAAAAAGACCCGGCCAAGGGCCAGAGCTTTGTTTGTGGGCAATAAAGTACAGGACAGAACAGCTGATGTGTTTCATCTTCCGTATTTGCCCAACCATGCGGTACGGTCCATCATGGAGCGGGCCAGCATCCTGATTTATCCTTCAATAGCTGACAACCATCCGCTGGTGATTCTGGAAGCCATGATGAGCAGGCTGCCAGTTGTTTCCTTTGGTGTGGGGGGCATCCCGGAGCAGATCAAATCCGGGAGCACTGGGATTCTGATCAGGCCGGGTGACTATCAGGCCATGGCCGAGTCTGCCGCAGGACTGCTTATGCATCCCAGACAGGCCAGGGCCATGGCTGAGCAAGCTTATGGTGTGGCAATGGACAGGTTCACTTCCCCAAGAATGATTGATGAGTATGGGGATATTTATCAGGATCTTGCAGCCAAAAAGGAGGAAAAGTGAGCAGGGATCTGATCTGGCTTGATATGCGAAGCAAATGCTGAGGCCTTGGACTGGAGGTGGGTTGGCATCTCCGTTTCAGCAAAGGGAACAATGTCCGGGTTCTGGCCCTTAAAGAGTCCAGGGGGCAGCTTGAAAACGTGCTGCACCTGCATCCTGGATGGAAATTGACTGTTTCAGAAAAAAACGATCATATTGAAGCTGATTTTACCAGAAAGGCCAGCCCGTATGAAGAATGACCTGACCATATTTGCCTGCAGCCCGAGGAAAGGGGGAAATACTGATCTGGCTGCCCATGAAGCTTTGGAGGCAGCCCAAAGGGCCGGCTGCAGTGCGCAATTGGTTTATCTGCGCAATTACCGGGTCATGCCCTGTGTGGGGTGTCACGGTTGTGCAGAATCCCAGGACTTTGAATGCCTTTTCAAGGACAGAGACGACTGTGCCATGCTGCTGGAGCGGATTGATCTGGCCGGGACAGTCTGTTTCTGTTCGCCCATTTATTTTTATCATTTGCCAGCCGGGTTCAAGGGACTTATTGACCGGAGTCAGAGTTACTACGAAAGGTGGGTTGCCAATCCGGCTTCTTCTCCCAGGGGCAAAAAGGCTTTATGTGTACTGGTGGCCGGACGAAGCAGGGGGAGGTCGCTTTTTCAGGGAAGCCTTTTGACCATGAGGTATTTTCTGACACCATTCGGCTACGATCTGAATGATCTTTGTCTGCGCGGAGTGGATCAAAAGAGCGATCTTGAAAATCTTCCCCAGCTTAGGGCCAGGATCAGGAGCTTTGTAGAGGCTGGGCTGAAATGATGCCGGACTGCCCTGAGGGCTTTTGACTGCTTCCTATGCTGCAGGCAGGAACTGACCATGGATCCCCAACTTTCTTTTTTCTGGCAAAAGACCTACAGCATACTCTCCAGCGGATTCCGCCAGGTGCTGGGGAAAAGATGTTCCGTATGCGGATCAGTGTTTGATCAAGCAGGGCCGGGCGTTATCCTTTGCCCGGCATGCTCCTGGGAACTCAGACCCAGGACCGGAGGGTTCTGCGGCCTGTGCGCCAGGATCTATGCCCTGGAGGATGAGTCCACCCACCTCTGTCTGAGTTGCAGAACCAAACCTTTTTCCTGGCAGGGCATATCTTTTTATTCAGTCTACAACGGCCTGCTCAAGGAAATGATCATAAGGTACAAGTTCCGGGCGGATCTGGGGCTGGGCAATGTGCTGGGAAATCTTCTCTTTTCTGCAACCTCTTTTCACCCCTACGAGTATCTTGATCTGATAGTGCCTGTTCCTCTGCACCGGGCAAAGCTGGCCAGCAGAGGTTTCAACCAGAGCCAGGAACTGTCCAGGATTCTGGCTGGCAGGATCAGACTGCCATGGTCTAAGGATGCCCTGGTCAAGACCAGGAATACTCCTCCTCAGAGCGCCCTGGACCGTAAACACAGACTTAAGGCTCAGAAGGGTGCTTTTCAGGCAGGCAAGGAAAAGGTCAAGGATAAAAAAATCCTTCTGGTGGATGATATAATGACTACTGGTTCCACTTTAGAGGAATGTACAAGGGTTCTCCTGGGTTCCGGGGCCTCTCAGGTCCGGGTGGTGGTTCTGGCCAGAGCGGTCTGACTTTATTTTTTTGTCTGGATATTTCTTGACTATATCCATGGTTTGTGTGTAATAAGCTTCTTTTCCATTTGGGAGGTAAAAATGTTTGCGATTATAGAGACTGGTGGAAAACAGTTCCGTGTCAAGGAAGGACAGCAGATTAAGGTGGCCAAACTGGCTGACGAGGCAGGATCCGAGATTGTGCTGGACAAAATTCTGGCTGCAGGCGGTCAGTCCGAAGTTAAATTCGGTCAGCCTTATGTTGATGGGGCCAAAGTGGTCTGCGATGTTCTCAGCCATGAGCGGGACAAAAAGGTCATTGTCTTTAAGAAAAAAAGGCGCAAGGGTTACAGCAAAAAACAGGGACATCGCCAGGACTTCACCAGATTGCGGGTGAAGAGCATTGAGGCCTAGTTCCGGGAGGATTGGATAATGGCACATAAAAAAGCCGGTGGAAGCTCCAGAAACGGCAGGGACAGCCAGGGGCAGAGAAGAGGAATTAAAAAATACGGCGGTCAGGCGGTTAAAGCCGGAAACATACTGGTCAGACAGCTGGGAACCAAGGTCCATCCAGGTGAAAACGTAGGTATGGGCAGAGATTACACTCTGTTTGCCCTGATTGACGGGCAGGTCAAATATGAGAAGTACGCCCGCCAGAAAAGGGTCAAAACCAGGGTCAGCATTGTCCCGGTTGCTGTCTGATTTACTTTGTTTTTTTGATTGTAAGCCGTCTGGTCTTCCGGACGGCTTTTTTTTTAGATTCAGGAGCAGGGCATGAGGTTTGTTGACGAAGCCATGATTACCGTACGTTCGGGAAAAGGCGGAAACGGTTGCGTTTCATTCAGACGGGAGAAATATATTCCCAAGGGCGGACCCGACGGTGGTGATGGAGGAAAAGGCGGAGACATCTACTTTGTGGCTGATGACAAATTGCTTACCCTGTATGATTTCAGACATAAAAGAGTTTATGAGGCTGGTAACGGGCAGTCCGGGATGGGCCGGCAGAAATTCGGAGCTGGCGGAAATGATCTGGTGGTGAAAGTGCCTCCAGGAACCATAATTTATTCGGTCTCGGACGAAGGCGAATCTCTGGTGGCCGATCTGACTGTTCCTGACCGGAAAGTCCTTGTGGCCAGAGGAGGAACCGGTGGCAAGGGTAATGCCCATTTCAAGTCCTCAACCATGCGTGCTCCCAGATTTGCCCAGCCCGGACAGGAAGGCCAGGAGTTGAGGCTTCGCCTGACGCTCAAGGTCATGGCTGACGCTGGTCTTCTGGGTCTGCCCAATGCAGGAAAATCCACATTTATTTCCCTGGTTTCAGCTGCAAAACCAAAAATTGGGGCCTATCCGTTTACAACCCTGACTCCCAATCTTGGAGTCCTGGATAATGATCAGGGAACCCGTCTGGTCATGGCTGACATTCCCGGGCTCATTGAGGGTGCTCATGAAGGGCACGGCCTGGGAGACAGGTTCCTGAAGCACGTTGAGCGGACCAGGTTTCTGGTCCATATATTGAGTGTAGAGGATATTGATCCGGATAAACCCACGCAGGGATTTGATCTTCTTAACCATGAACTGGAAAAATACTCCCCGGAACTGGCTCAAAAGGAGCAGATCCGGGTGTTTAACAAGATCGATCTGCTGGACCAGGATACCCTGGACAGGATAATGAAGAATTCATCCCATATTGACCCGGATATATACTATATTTCTGCCCTTGAAGGAACAGGAGTGGATAGACTCCTTAAGGCGATATGGGAAAAATTTTACAGGTTGTCCGGCCGGGTCTAATGATATAAGGACTATTTTCCATGAAGGATGCCACTAAAGAACGACTCAAGGCCCTGGAAAAAGTGGGACGGGTTGTCATCAAAATCGGAAGTGCAGTGCTTACTTCTGAAGACGGTCTTGACCTGAGGGTAGTGAACAGGCTGGTTGATCAGATTGCCCTGATTCATGACAGGGGAGTGGATGTGATCTTGGTTTCATCCGGAGCAGTGGCTGCCGGATGTAAAGTCCTGTCATCCTGCCGGGCCAAAAGCGACCTGGTCTTTAAACAGGCTACTTCTGCGGTGGGTCAAAGCAGGCTTATGCATGCCTATGACGAGGTCTTTGGAAGGTATAAGAAAATTACAGCCCAGATCCTTTTGACCAGAGATGACCTTAACAACCGGGAACGGTTTATCAATGCCCGCAACACCATGCTTCAACTCCTGAGGTGGCGGGTTATACCGATTATCAATGAAAACGATACAGTGGCGGTCCAGGAACTCAAGTTCGGGGATAATGACGCTTTAGCCGCATTAATCCTGAATTTGGCTGAAGCCGATCTGTTCATCAATTTGACCTCTGCAGACGGGGTTTTCAGCGATAATCCCCTGGAAAACTCCCAGGCAGAGAGGATAGCCTGCATCCGGGACATCAATGCCATGCCCATTCAGGAGATGTGCAAAGGCAAGACCAAGCAGGGCAGCGGCGGCATGTACAGTAAACTGATGGCCGCCAGAAAAGCCGCTCAGATAGGTGTCCCCACCCTGATTCTTTCCGGAAAGGACCGCTTCTGCCTGGAAAAGGCCTTTGAAGGAGAAGATCTTGGAACCTGGATCATGCCCTGCCAGAAGGTTATTTCCAGCCGGAAATTCTGGCTGGCCTACAACCTTGAGCCCTGCGGCGAGGTCGTCATTGATCAGGGAGCTGCCCGGGCCGTGTTCCTGCAGGGTAAAAGCCTTTTGCCGGCCGGCATAGTGGCTGTCAAAGGGGAATTTGGCAAGGGTGATCTGGTGAAGGTCATTGTCCGGGGGGGAGCGGAAAAACCTGCTGTGGGCCTGTCCAACTATAGTTCCTCAGACCTTGCGCTGATTATGGGCAAGAAATCTTCTGAAATAGAAGAACTTCTGGGTGAGTGCCTGTATTCTGAAGCCATTCACCGGGACAACCTTCTGTCCGAAGTTCTGGGTCTTTAAATGGCCTGGCTTTTTTTGCAGGAAAACAGAGTTCACTCCAGGTTTTTTCCCATACTTTCCTTTTCCATCTTTGGGCTGCCTGCCGGCCTGATCCCGGAATAAACATGCTTACCCTCTTATAGTGTGGCAGACATCCTGCCCACAACCAGGAGCCGGAAGAATATTTGGTCATGGAGTTCCGAAACGCAGTTCCGTCAATTCTCACCCTGACCGGGATTTTTTTCCTGAATTTCATCACCAGGATAATCCTGGCCCCATTTCTGATATATATTCGTGAAGACTTTGACCTGACCAAGGCCCAGGCAGGGGAGCTTTTTCTTGTCCTTTCTCTAGGATACAGTATCGGCCTCTTGGGCTCAACCTTGGTATCGTCCAGGATGGAGCATCATAAGGTGGTCATGATATCTGCTCTGGGAATAGGTGGAGCCCTGTGCCTGGCTGGATTGAGTCCTTCAGGGCTATGGCTGCGCGTTTCTCTGCTGGTGGCCGGACTTTTCGGCGGACTTTATTTCCCATCCGGGTTTGCCATGCTGACCTCAATGGTCTCCCCTGCCCATTGGGGAAAGGCCATTGCCATACATGAAATTGCTCCGAATTTGAGCTTTGTGGCTGCTCCCCTGGTGGCAGAGGTATTTATCAGGACAGGACTGGGATGGAGATGGATGCTGGTATCCGTAGCTGTCTATGCGGTGGTCGTATGTATCCTGTTTGTCCGCTATTGCGGCTCAGGCAGGGAGAAAAGTCAGGCCCCGAATCCAGGTGCTTATCAGGAGATCATTACCAGGCCGTCATTCTGGGTGCTGCTTCTGTTTTTTATCCTGGCGGTAGGATCAACCCAGGGCGTTTTTGCCCAGACTCCTTTGTATCTGGTAAGTACTCATGATTATGATCATGGCCGGGTTAATTACCTGCTGTCCATTTCCAGGATTTCCGGGATTTTTCTGGTTTTCTGGGCTGGAGTTATGGTGGACCGGCTGGGAATCAGGCGTTCCCTGTTCATTTTCATGGGACTGACTGGTCTGTCTACTGCTTTGCTGGGAGTGTTTTCTGGGGGCTGGCTGATTGTTGCAATACTTATTCAGCCGACCATGGCCTGTTGTTATTTCCCGGCTGGATTTGCCGCCCTTTCCCGGGTTTTTTCCCGAAAAGAAAGGCCTATAGCCATATCCTTGATTGTGCCGACAGCAGTTCTGGCCGGAGGCGGACTGATCCCCACCATACTCGGTTATTTTGGGGACAGGGATATGTTTGGAGCTGGGTTCGTGCTTCTGGGAGGAGTCATCACCATAAGTGCCTGGGCTGTTGGATTCCTTTCAGACAAAGAAAATGATGCTGAAGCTATGCGGTCAGGCTGAATACCATCTTGAGAACAAGCCATTTTTCGCTGTTAGGGCTGAGTCGGTCATGGCTACTTCTGATGAGAGTTTCCTGAATTCGTTAAGATAAAAATGGTCCTGGGTAAGGGATCAGTGTCAGTATTTTCTGGCCAGTCTGTGCTCCAGCCGACCTATGATCTTGGAGCAGGTGAAAGTAAGTGAAAAGTACAGGATGGTTATGGTTATCCAGATTTCAAAGGTTTTGTAGGTGGCTGCCATCAGCTCCATTCCCTGGAAAGTCAGTTCCTGGATGGAAATTACAGAAACAATGGCCGAATCTTTGATGGTGGAAATGAACTGCCCGGCCAGAGGGGGAAGAGTACGCTGGAAAGCCTGGGGCAGGATGATCAGCCGCATCTGCTGCCCCCGGTTGAATCCCAGGGCAGCTGAAGCCTCCCACTGTCCCCGGTTAACGGAGTTGATTCCCCCCCGGATTATTTCGGCAATATAGGCTGCCTCATAGATGGCCAGGGTGATTACAGCGGCCAGAAAGGAGGAGAACTGGGCAGCTGGAGCAAATAAAAAGGCCAGGACCTTTTGGGTTTCCTCGGACCGGCTCCTGAAGAATTCATCCACTCCCAGAATGGGCATGATTTGATCACTGACAAAAAAGTAAAAAATGAAGATCAGGACCAGAGGGGGGATGTTTCTTATAGTCTGGACATAGCTGAAGCCCAGGAGTTTCTGCAGAAGGCTCCTGCTGGTTCTGAAAAGACCGATGATGGTTCCAAGGATGATGGCCAGTAGAGTCGCCCAAATGCTCAACCTGATGGTTGTGAAGAAGCCCCTGGCCAGCATGCCCGGGACCCAGGTCCCGCTGGCCTCGTCATAGCGGTAGATATACTGAAATATCAGGGACCATTCCCAGTTGTAGTCCAGCTGGCTGACAATCCTTAAGTACAATAATCCCCCGGCAGCAGCCAGCAGGGCAATAACCACAATATCCAGAACCGTTATCCTGGGGCGTTGAGAATTCAAATCAGCTTCCTGATGAGGTTAGGTCAGGGATTCTTCAATGAGGCTCTTGGCCTTCTGGGCCAGCAGGGAGACTTCTGGCTTTGATATCTGATCATCTGCTCCGACAGATTCCCCCTTGTGCCGCAGCCGTTCACTGATGAGGGAGGAAAAAAGGATCACTGGAAGGCTCTTTAATTCAGGATCAGTCTTTATCCTTTTGGTCAGGTTCAGCCCGTCCACCATGGGCATTTCAATATCCGAGATGACTATCTGGAGGATGGAAGAGATGGATTCCCCTTTTTCTCCGGCCACGGTCTTGAATCTTTCGAGTTCATCCCAGGCTTCTTTTCCATTTTTGACTTTCAGGACATTGAATCCGGCTTTTTCCAAAAGATCACCCAGCATGTTCCTGATCAGGGTTGAATCATCAGCCACCAGGGCAGTATATTTTTTTTCCGTGCCCCAATCCAGTTCTTCATCCAGCTTCAGGCCTGCACCGGGATTGAGTTCAGCAATGATCTTTTCCAGGTCGATGAGAAATACGATCCTGTCTTCAATTTTAACCACACCGGTGATGCTGTTGGAGCTGTACTTGTCAGTATATGAATCTGGAGCTTCTATCTCTTCCCAGCTCAGCCGATGAATCCTGGTTACCCCGGAAACCAGGAATCCGTTGATCAGCCTGTTGAATTCAGTGATAATCACCTTTGTATCCTGGCCTTTTATCCTCTGTTTGCCCATCCACAGGGCCAGGTCCACCAGGGGGATGATTCTTGACCGCTGATTAAAGGCGCCCAGGACGCACGGGTGGGGAGCATTGGGTAGTTCAGTAACTTCAGGGCGGTTGATGATGCTCAAGACCTTGGAAACATTCACCCCGTAATACCCTTTGTATTCCTTGCCGTCCGGAAGGTTTTCATTGAGAAAAAATTCTACAATTTCCAGTTCATTGGTTCCTGATTCCAGGAGAATGCCTGTTTGTGACATGATAAACCCCGTTTTAAAGTTTGAAGGCAGCCTGACAGTCCGGCCCGGGCCTGAGACCCAGGGCAGCTATCTGGAAAAATTTTCAACTGCCCGGGATTGATTATTTTGAGCCAGATCCTCAGGGGCTCTGGGCAATCATGGATTTGAGAAGATGATAAACCTTGTTTATGGTGTCGTCCGGGGTTGAGGCCCCGGCAGTGAGTCCGAATTTAGTGTATCCAGAAATCATTTCAATATCCAGCTCATCCTGAGTTTCGATATGGATGCAGGTGGGACAGTGCTCCGTGGCCACCTTGCAGAGTCTTCTGGTGTTGCCGCTGTTTTTTCCGCCCACAACAATCAGGCAATCCACTTTTTTTGCGATTTCAATGGTTTCTATCTGTCTGTTTTTAGTGGCATCGCAAATGGTGTCAAGGATCACAGGATCATTTTTTAATCTGCTGCATAAATACCGGCTGATGGCTTTGAACTGTTGCCGGTCCTGGGTGGTCTGGGCAGCCAGACAGTAATTTTTCTCCGGGTCAAGGGGGATGCCGGTCAGGGCATCCAGGTCTTCGAAAAGATAAGCCCTTGAATGGGCGTAACTGAGGAGTCCTTTTACTTCAGGGTGTTCCGGCTCTCCATACAGTAAGGTGTAGTCAGCTTTCCGGCTGTTTTTGCGGATCAAAAGCTGGGCTCTTTTGACCTTGGGACATGTGGCATCAATGATATGGACCTGTTTTCCCTGGAGTCTTCTTTCAACTGCCAGTGGAACCCCGTGAGCCCTGATCAGGACGGTATCGCCGGTTGACGGTTCATCAGGGTTTTCAGTGATTTTCACCCCTTTTTCCTGGTAATGGGCAAGGACCTGGGGGTTATGAATGATGGGGCCCAAGGTGAAGATCTTCCTGCTGTTTTTTTCCTCCAGGGCTTTATCCAGCTTGTTCAAGGCCAGACTTACCCCCATACAGAATCCGGCACTGTCAGCAAGCATGATTTCCGGTACCATTGATCCTCCTGGACTGGTCATTTTAATCAGGGGCTGTTGGGCTTGAGGCTGGTTATTCTGGACAAGGCCCTTTGAATATCATCCCAATTCCTACCCATAATGAGTTCTTTGCGCAACTCTTTTGCACCGGGAACGTTTTTGATCATCCGGGGAAGGATGGTGCGCATCTTGAGGACGGCCCTTGGAGAGCTGCAGTGCTGACGGTAAAACGAAACTGTTTCACAGCATATTTTTGCCAGAAAATCAGGACCAACCGGAGGAATTGGTTTTTTCATCCTGAGCAGTTTGTACTGACTGAAGATAAATGGATTGTTCAGGGCTCCTCTGGCAAACATGATATTATCCACCCCGGTCCGGCGGACACAGTCTGCTGCGTCGGCAGCAGTGAATAAGTCTCCGCTGGCAATGACCGGAATCCTGGTGTTTTGTTTCAGTTTTTTAAGAGCGTCATGGTCGGCCTGGCCGGAAAAAAGCTGGACTGCGGTTCTGGGATGAAGGGTTATCCAGCCCAGCCCGCTTCTTTCCAATGCCCGGGCCAGGTCAAGGTATACCAGGCTTTGATTGCTCCAGCCCAGCCTGATTTTGATCCCTGCTTTTCCCTGGCCGGCTTTTTCAATCATGGCCAGGGCGGTTTCCACCAAAAGTGAGGTATCTTTAAGCAGGGCCGCTCCAGCCCCGGTCTTAACCACTTTTTTCACTGAGCAACCGCAATTCAAGTCAAAATAATGATAACCCTGGTCCATGAGAATTGACACGGCCTGCTGAATGATCTGGGGGGAATTTCCGTAAAGCTGGACAATAAGGGGGGAATCCTCAGGACAGCTCTTCAAGAGTTCCAAAGTGTTTCTGGTCTGATATATCAGCCCTTTGGCACTGACCATTTCAGTGAAGGCGGCAGAACAGCCATAGTGCCTGCAAAGCAGTCTGAAAGGAAGATCGGAAAACCCGGCCAGAGGGGCAAGCCAGGGATGGTCAGGATGAATGTTCAGGTCTGGTGGAGTTGGCTGGTACATGAATATCAGACGATTATGCTCAGTCCGTCACTGTTGTCGGAGGTCAGGTCGATTTCCCTGAGAATGATTTCCGGATAGAGGTTTTCCACAGCCAGGTGCAGGCGCTGCCCACGAAAGTAGTTCCTGGCCACCCAGGCCAGCAGGCGCAGATCGTCCACCAGGACCCAGGCCAGTCCAGGGGAATCGTATTCCAGGATTATACCCGGTACAACATCTCCCTGCTTGTATTTCCTTCTGAATTTCCTGACTCTGGGGTTGTCCATGGCCAGGTAGACGAATTCTTCGTCTGATCCGCTGTTGAATATGCGCATCTGCTTATGTCCGCTGCTCAAGGTGCAGCTGTGCCAGGCAGGTCCTTTCCAGGGCCGATGAAGGGTTTTCCAAGCTTATGTTCAATGGCCGTCGATGATCAGCTCTATCTCGTCCCTGGAAAGTCCGGTGGCTTTGGTAAGATCTTCAATGGACCGGCCATTCTTGTATCCACTTATAATGATGTTTCTCATGAACTGGGGAGAGGCGGTGAATTTTTCAGCCTGTCTGACAAGCCTGTTCAGTTCCCTGATCCTCTCATCCATTTTGGCCTCTAGATTGATGAGTTCTTTTTGTCGCTGCTCAAAGGTGGAAACAAGTTCCTGTTCAAGCTGGGAATTGAAGTTGAGCTTTTCAATGAAAGCATGCTGGTTTTTCTGCATGGCAGCCAGCAGGTTTTCTGATTTTCGCAAGCGATAAAAAAAAAGAAAGACCAGTATCAGAAGGATTATTTCCACTCCACTGACAACGAGGATTATCCATTCAAAAGAGTTCATTTTAAGCTGGATCGGTTCCCTCAGACCTTGATGTCCACGATATGTTCACTATGCTCAAAGGTTTCTTGGTCTTGCTCTGCGTCATTATTCCGGTCAGCCTCCTGCTGGAGGTCCCCTCCCTGTCCTTCTCTGTCTTTGACTGAATTGTTAAAGGCCTGGGTCTTTTCAGTCTTGGCCACCTGCTCCATCTCCCGTTGTTGTTTTTGAATCACCAGTTGGCTCAAAAAGGCCTGATGGGCCCCGGGAGCGTTCTGGGCCGCAAATTGAAGTTGCTGGGCCAGAGGGGTCTGGGACAGCACAACAGGCAGGTCAATGGGCCTGATCATTTATTTCACCAGGTATTCCTCAATGAGAATGTCTTCCAGGCGACCGGTACCCAGGTACTGGTTGATCACTGAAAGAAGATCTTTTTTTATTGCGTCGGAGTTATCCTTGTCTTTGAGAAAGATTGTTTCTTTGTTGCGCAGGTAATAATAAACCGCATCCCGGATGATTATGGTTTTATCCCGGATTTCTCCTGCCATCTGTTCACTCTTGGCTGGAAGTGAAAACCTGGCGAACAGGAACTGGATATTTTCCCCTTCCCGAAGTTCCACCATGAAAGGCTTCAAATTCACCACTTCTTCAAATATTTCTTCGGGCGGTTCTGGCCCTGGAACATCATCCCGGATCACCTGATCATGCTGCTCACCAGAGGGGGGCGGCGGCGGCTTTCCAGAGGAAATAAAAAGCAGCACAACAGCAAGAGCAACTAGAATCAGAAGAACGATGCCAGCTATGGTCAGGTTCTTTCTATTTTTCCAGCCCGGTTCCCGGGGCTGCTCCTCAGACACGGACAGAGACTCAGTGTCTTCCTCCAGGGGTTCCTGGTGGCTGGGCTCCTGGAATTCCTCTTCTTCCTCCAGAAAGGGAGCGTCATCAAGATCCAGTTCAACCTTGTCCTTGGCCCGGTCAATATCCAGCTCACTCTTGTCCAGAGTAACCTTGTCCTTCTGTGAGGGATCTTTTTCCGCCATGCCTTATTCTGTTATCTCCAGTTCAGGAGTGGAGCCTATTTTTCAAAGATTTTTTCAATTTTTTGACTCAGGGTGTCGGCTGTGAAGGGTTTTACAATATAGTTGGAAACCTTGGCCTGGACCGCTTCAATGATGTTCTCCTGCTGTGCTTCGGCAGTAACCATTAAAAAGGGCAGGTCCGCAAATTCTTCACTGGCCCTGACCTTGCGCAGAAGTTCAATTCCGGTCATCTTGGGCATGTTCCAGTCGCTGACAATAAAGTCGATCTTGTCTTTGTTCAGGACTTCCCAGGCCGTGGTGCCGTCGTCGGCTTCAACTATATTATTGAAACCCAGCTGTCTGAGGATATTTTTGATTATTCTGCGCATAGTTGAAAAGTCGTCAACTACCAGAATCCGCATTTGCATGTTGGTGGGCATAGGTTCCTCCTAAATTTCTTCGTGCTCTTCCGAAAATTTTTTCTGAATTTTTCCTATGGCCTGGGAGTGGAGCTGTGAAACCCTCCCTTCCGTGACCTCAAGTACCCGGGCCACCTCTTTCATTGTCAGCTCTTCTTCATAATACAAAGAAAGAACAAGGCGTTCCTTTTCAGTGAGCCTGTCGATGATTCTGGCGACTTTATCCACAAGGTCGTTGAATACCGTGCTCAACTGGGGTTCGGAAGTAATATCCTGTTCTCCGGCAAGAGTAAAGTTTTCCTGCACAGCTTCAAGGCTCAGGCAGATCTGGTTTTGCAGGGCCACCAGTCCCTCTTCGACTTCACCCAGAGAAAAACCGGTTATTTTTTTCAGTTCCTGGTTGGTTGGCCTGGTCCCGGAATTCTGTTCAAAGTCTCTGATACATTCCTCCAGCCGTTTTACCTTTTTCCGAAGCCCCCGGGAAAACCAGTCCATTTTCCGAAGTTCGTCCAGCATGGCACCTTTGATCCGGTTGTCGGCAAAAGTCTCAAACTTGATTCCAAAGCTGGAATCGAAATTACCCAGAGCTTCCATCAGGCCCAGGGTCCCAGCGCTGATGAGTTCGTTTATCTCCACATGCCGGGGCAGTCTGTGTTTGAGCCTGGCCGCGCTGATTTTTATCTTATGGGCGTAGGCCCTGACGATCTCGTCTTTTTCACCGGGTGAAAGCTCGCCAAAGGAAACATCCCTGTTTTCAAGGACTTGCCAAGGATTATTCCTGGAAGAGCAGCTTTTTCCAGAAGAATTTGATATTGCCATCAAGGTTTTTGTCCGGTTCCCAGTTGACTACTGTTTTGGAAAGGTCCTTTATTGCCCTGGAAGCTGGTGAGTCGGCATCATAATGGCAAAAGGGTATCTGGCTGGCAACACCTTTTTTAACTTTGGCGTCCAGGGGGATGATCCCGGCCAGATCCAGGGAAACTCCGCTCAGAAAGTGGTCGCAGGCGTTATAAAGTTTTTTGAATACATTTCTGGCCTCTTCCCTGGATCTGGCCCAGTTGACCACGACCTTGTATTTGTCAATGTCGTGCCTGGTTTTCAGTACCTTGATCAGGGCATAGGCATCGGTCAAGGAGGTGGGTTCAGGAGTCAGCACCAGGAGCCTTTGCTGCACAGCCAGATTGAAATAGACAACATTTTCATTTATTCCGGCTCCAGTGTCCACTATCAGGTAGTCAATCTTGTCCTCCAGAGAATCCATGGCTTCCAAAAGTTCAAGCTTCTGTCCCGTGGACAGGGACAGCATCTCGCTGACCCCGGATGCTGCCGGGAGGACCTGGAATCCGTAGGGGGTATCTACAACAATGTTTTCCAGGGGTTCTTGCTGATGAAAGAGGTGAAACAGATTGAGTTTTGGAGCAATTCCCAAAAGCACGTCCACATTAGCCAGCCCGAGGTCGGCATCCAGGACGAGCACTTTTTTGCCCATATCAGCCAGGGAGCAGGCCAGGTTGACTGAAATATTTGTCTTGCCGACCCCACCTTTGCCGGAGGTTACTGAAAATACCATGGGTAGCTTGCTGTCTTTCATTTTGTTGCCTGTTAATACTGGTCGATTGTTTTGGCGGTTTATCACCGGTCAGTCAGCTGCAGGGCTGCCTTTGGGCAGCTGCTTTTTGAAGATTAGCATCCACAGACTTTCCTGAGTAGCTGGTGACGAGCATTGTCTGAGACTTTTCCCGAATGAAAAATATGAAACCGGCAGTCTGGTTTTCCAGGATGTATTGATCAGCACCCCATGATTGCAGGCCTCGTCGATCTTGGTCCAGATGATACTTTTCAGGCCATCTGTGCAAGGCAGTCCGGCAAGGTAATGGTCAATCTGGGCTGACCCATAGACCGGACTCATGACCAGATGGCAATGCATGGAAAGCAGCTCCCTGATTTCGCGGCTTAAGGGTTCAGTGTCATCGCCAAGCCCTGGGGTGTCAACAAAAATAAGGTCATATGATGATTTTTTGGCTGCCAGATCCTGCCAGTGTGAAGTAGATTTTACTTCCATGTAGTCAAGTCCTGAGAGGTCGGCATAGTGCTTGAGGTACAGTCTTCCACCGGCGTGATTGGTGTCAGTGTTGACCAGACAGATTCTTTTGTCCGGCCCTTTACGTCTGGCGTCCAGAGCCAGCCTAAGTATGGTGGTGGTTTTTCCTGCGCCACTTGGTCCAACCAAGGCATGTATTCTTGAACTGGACAGACATTTGTCCCAGGAGATCGTAGGAACAACATCTCCTAGAACCTTAAGGGTCGGAAGGTGGATGTTCTCAGCCATGGAGGACCAAAGGTCCATGATTACCTCAGGATGAACCCCCTGCTTTTCCAGGTATTCCAGGATCTGCTTCTGCCTCTTGGTTATGCTGGGCCCAGGAATATTGCTCTTGATGATCTTGAAAAAGCTGTTCTTGAAGTTTTCCCATTCCATTCTCCAGTCCATATCCATGCGCTGATCCAGCTTGGGATTCACAGAGGGACAGGTTTCCTGGGCCGTATTGTCAGTGCCGTTTTCCAGGGCAGCCACAACTTCGTAACATTTGTTGCCATTGGAGCTGATGCAGTCGCTGCTCAGAATAACTGCGTCAGTCCCCAGCTCTCCCTTTATTTTTCGGATCAGTGATGAGTATGAGGTGCCGCGGTAGGTCTTAATCTGCATTTTTCAGGCTCACAATGTTGGCTGATTCCAGACGGATGTTGGAAGGGATCTCGGTCTGGGAAATAACTGGAAGATTCGGGACAAAGCGGAGCAGGAGCTGAGCCAGATGCGGCCTGATGACCGGCGTGGTCAAAAGAACCGGCTGGCCGTCGCTGACCACTGTCTTTTCCATTATTCTGCTGATTGCCTGGATGATTTTCTGGGCCAGCTTGGGTTCCATGGCCAGATAGGTGCCATGGTCGGTCTGCCTTAAACCATCCTGAAAGGCTGCCTCGATTTTGTCTTCCATTGAAATCACGGACAGGGTCCCTTCCTCTCCTAAAAATGGTTTGACAATGGTCCGGCCCATTTTCTGCCGGACGAATTCGGTCAATTGTTCAGGGTCCTTGGTCTGCTGTCCATAGTCGGACAAGGTTTCAATTATGGTCAGGAGATCCCGGATGGAAACTTTCTCTTTTACCAGGTTCTGGAGAACTTTCTGGACAACTCCAAGGCTCAGGGTGCCTGGAACCAGTTCTTCTACAGCTTTGGGAGCTCTCTGGCCCAGATTGTCCAGAAGGGCCTGGGTTTCCTGCCTACCCAGAAATTCATGCAGATTATGCTTGAATATTTCTGTCAGGTGAGTAGCAATTACAGTTGACGGATCAACTACAGTATATCCGGCCATGGCTGCTTCTTCCTTTTTGTTTTCTGGAATCCACAGGGCTGGAAGATTAAAGGCCGGTTCAAGGGTTTCAATGCCTTTGATCCGATGTTTGGCATCCCCGGGGTCCATTGCCAGAAAGTGATCGATCATGATTTCTGCTCTGGCCACCTGGTTGCCCTTGATCAGGACTGCGTATTCACCTGGTTTGAGCTGCAGGTTGTCCCGCAGGTGAAGGGAAGGAATGACCACGCCCATGTCCACAGCGAACTGCCTGCGGATGGACCTGATCCTGGCCAGAAGATTGCCGCTTTGTTCCTCGTCCACCAGAGGGATCAGTCCGTAACCAACTTCAAGTTCCAGAATGTCCAGAGGCAGAAGGGCGTGGACTTCTTCAGGGGTTTCCAGGGAGGGCTTCTTGTCCTGCCTCTTGGGACCCCTCTTTTCTTCTTCCCGGTCTTTCTGGCCCTGGGCCAGGAAGGAGACAGTGAACAGAAAGCCTGACAGAAGGAGGAAAACAAAAGTAGGCATCCCTGGGACCATGCCGAACAAAAACAGGACTCCGGCTACCAGACGCAGGGCCCTGGGGTGATTGGTCAGCTGGGCGATGAATTCCTCTCCCATCTGGGCTTCTGCCGCTGCCCGGCTGACAATGATGCCGGCTGATGTAGAGATGATGATGGAAGGGATGGTAGCCACCAGTCCGTCCCCTATGGTCAGCAGGGTGTAGGTCTGGGCAGCCTCGTTCCAGCTCATGCCTTGTTGAAAAATGCCTATGAGTAGCCCCCCGACAATATTGATCACGGTTATGAGCATCCCGGCTTTGACGTCACCGGATACGAACTTGCCTGCACCATCCATGGCTCCGTAGAAATCCGATTCCTTGCGGATGGCTTCTCTTTGTCTCTTGGCTTCGTTTTCATCGATGAGCCCGGCATTCAGGTCGGCTTCAATGGACATCTGTTTGCCAGGCAGTGAATCCAGGGTGAACCTGGCGGCTACTTCAGCGATCCTGGTGGTTCCAGTAGCAATGACCATTTTGTTCAGGGCGAAAAGAATCAGAAATATGACAATACCTATAAGGTAATTACCGCCCACCACAAAGCTTCCGAATGACTCCACCACCTTGCCTGCAGCATTGGTCCCGGTATCGCCGTGGAGCAGGATCAACCTGGTTGTGGCCACGTTGATGGCCAGACGCATGAGGGTAGTGACCAGGAGCAGTGAGGGAAAGATGGTGAATTCCAGAGGAGTCTTGATGAACATGGCGGTCATCAGGATCACAAAGGCAAAGGACAGATTGAAGGTCAGCATGATGTCCAGGATGATGGTGGGCAGAGGCACAAGCATGACGAACAGTATGATTACAACTCCCGAAGCCAGGAGGATATCGCCCTGTCTGGTGAACTTGGAGTAATCCAGATTGGCCACTGATGATTTTACTGACATATATTTGACACCTGGAATGTTTGTTTCGGACCTTTTTAGCCTGCCAGAACCACCTGCTGGTTTGTTCCGGATGGGCTGAAGTTCAGGACGGACCTGATCATCTGCCTTTCATCTTGTATATTTCCGCCAGAACCGCAGCCACTGCCTTATACAGGTCTTCAGGTATGGTCTGGCCGATCTCAACACTCTTATACAAGGCCTGTGCCAAGGGTTTGTTTTCCCGGATGGGCACGTTATTCTTCCTAGCGACATCTTTGATTTTTTCTGCCAGGTGATTGACTCCCTTGGCCAGGACCATGGGGGCCGGGGCCTTGGCTGGATCGTACTTTATGGCTACGGCAATATGGGTCGGGTTGGTGATGACCACATCGGCCTTGGGCACGTCCTGCATCATGCGCTGCTGGACAGCGGCCATCATTTTCTGACGCTGTTTGCTTTTGATCTTGGGATCTCCTTCTGCCTGTTTTCTTTCGTCCTTAACTTCGTCTTTGGTCATTTTGAGGTTTTCGTTGTAATCCCATCTGGTGTAGACCACATCAGCAATGGCTATGATAAGCAGGGGCACAAGAGCGAAAAGGGCCATTTTGAATCCGGCGTTCAGGATGTAGCTTCCGATCATGGCCGGGGATTCATAGAAAAGGGGGACCAGGTTGGAGAATTCCATTTTGAGAACGATATATGGAGCAACCGCAACAGCCAGGGCCTGGCAGACGTTCCTGACCAACCTGACCAGCGTTTTGACATCCATGAATTTTTTTTTCAGGCCTTCGACAATGTTAAAGACCTTGAGTTTTGGCTTGAGAGGTTTGGTAGTCCAGAGCGGTCCGATCTGGATGTACATGATGGTGATGGTGAAAAACAGGATGAAGAACATGATCGGCAGGACGATTTTGCCAATGATGGAGGCACAGAAGATAAAGAGATGATAGATATTTTCCTGGTTGAACTGAAACAGGGTGGCCTGACTCAGAAACCACTGCACACTGTGGGTCACGTTATCCCTGATGTGCGGAAAGGCAAAGCGAAGAGCAATGATTCCGCCAAGGAGTCCCACCACCTTTGGCAATTCCTGGCTTTTAGGGACATTACCCTCTTGCCTGGCTTTTTTTCGCCGTT
This sequence comes from Desulfonatronovibrio hydrogenovorans DSM 9292, assembly GCF_000686525.1. Lineage (NCBI taxonomy): Bacteria > Pseudomonadati > Thermodesulfobacteriota > Desulfovibrionia > Desulfovibrionales > Desulfonatronovibrionaceae > Desulfonatronovibrio > Desulfonatronovibrio hydrogenovorans. Next base: position 145,219 of record NZ_JMKT01000010.1, on the reverse strand, counting down.
TCGGGGTGGCATCTTCAGTGCGACTTGGATCTTTTTGGGGCATGCTCTTGTCCGGTTAAAAAAATATCACAAAGCCGGGCTGCCAGCCTTGAGCAGATTATACAGGTTTGCGCCAAGGGTGGTGATGAATTCGGCTACGTAGATGGACATTATTTCAAAGACCATGCCCAGAAACAGGAAGCCGATGGCGATTTTCAAGGGAAAGCCGATGAGCAGCACATTCATTTGGGGAGCAGCCCTGGATATAAAGGCCAGGCCAAGGTTGACCAGGAACACAGCTGTTATGATGGGAGCTGCAATTTTTACAGCCAGAACAAAAATTTGACCCGAGAAAAAGAGCACCTGGTTGACGAGTTCAGGGGTTATGAGCAGTCCGCCCGGTGGAACCAGCTCGAAGCTTTGAGTCAAACCCCTGAGCATGTACAGATGACCGTTCAGGGCCAGGAAAGTCAGCATTGAGGTCATATATAAAAAATGGGCAGTTACAGCTTCAGAAACACCGGTTATGGGGTCAACAACATTGACCATGGCAAAGCCCATCTGAAATCCAATGATCTGGCCTCCAGTCTGAATGGCTGCAATGAGGAATCTGACCACCATGCCCAGGACCAGCCCCAGGAGCAGTTCTCCAAAAAGCCAGATGGCGATCTGGATGGGATGGTCGGGCATGTAGCTTCCTTCAAAGGCCAGGTAAGGCCAGAGTCCCAGTGACAGCACAATGCACAGGGCTGCCTTGATGATTCTGGGAATGGCTTCGCCTCCCAGAAAGGGCAGCAAAAAGACCACCAGGCTTATTCTGAAGAGGGTAAGGATGAAGCTGAGTATGGTTTCAGGATTAAAGTTATAGAGATCCATGGATTTGGCTTTAGCAAAAGTTGCGCCATGACTACCGACAGGATGGTGCTGGAGAAGAGGAAAAGGATCTGAATGGGAAGAGAGGCGAAATGGAAGTGGACCTGTCTGCAAAGAAAAAGGCAGGCTGTGGAGCCTGCCTTGGGAATAGCTGGATAAAGGGTGAGAATCAGTTCAGGATGTACCTCATGGGATTGACCGGCATGTTGTTGACCCGGACTTCGTAGTGCAGGTGAGGCCCGGTGCTGCGCCCGGTGTTGCCGACGTATCCAATGAGCTGCCCTCTGGAAACCTCCTGATTTCTCTGGGCAACATATCTTTGCAGGTGAGCATACCTTGTTGTTATCCCCCTTCCATGATTTATGACCAGGGATATGCCGTAGGCTCCGTCATTGCCGGAAAAAGAGACCTTTCCATCAGCCGGGGCATAGATGGGGGTTCCGATGGGAGCTGAAATATCCAGTCCCCGATGAAATTCCCTGCGTCCGGTAAAAGGCGAGTTCCGATAACCGAATTCCGAAGACACCCAGCCCTGGGTGGGCCAGATGGAGGGGGTGCTGGACAGTAAATCGTTCTGGTTCTTGATGGCCTGGATTATTTCCTGCTGCCTGATTTCCTCCAGCCGGGCCTGAGTGCTCAGCTGCTCAATGAAGCTGTGCATTTTCCTGGCCAGCATCTCCTGACGGTAGAACGGGTAAGAGTTGGACAGGCTGTTTTCCGGAGTCCCTCCGGCTGGAAAGCTGCTGGCTGGATGCTCCGGGTCGATATTGAGCATCACCCTGAGCCGGTCATCAAATTCTCTGACCCGGTCCAGATCCTGTTCAAGCTCTTTAATTTTATGATAAAAAGAAGTCAGCTGGATATTCTGGGACTGGCCCTTTTTTTCAGCCTGTTCCAGCTGCTGACTGACTGACTTGAAGTTTCTGTAATAATCCCAGAAAAAGATGTTGGTTCCTATAAGGGCGATAAACAGCACGCCAGCCAGAAGAAAGGTCCAGCCTGGAATGCAGACTTTGGAACAGCTGCCGTGTCTTTCTTTGAATATTACAAACTGGTATTTTCTAAAAAGCATGAAAAGTCATCTCCACTGCTTGGTTGACTGGATCTAAATTATTTTTCGGCCCGGACCTCTGGATACGGGAAAGAACCGGGTTCAGGGCCAGTTCCGTGAAGCACCAGGAAGCCGAAACTGATCCTGCCTCTTTCTCGGGACTGTTATCCGGGTTTTTGGGTCAGGGCAAGATACTGGGTCAACCAAGATATTTCAGTTTGATTAATTAAACTGCAGGTTCAAGTCAAGCTGCCATCTTTTAAGGGCGTTGATTATATTTTTTCGGTAGATCCTGTCTTTTCTATAGAGTGAGTTCAATATTTCTTCCATCTGGGCTCTTTTGGCTGTTTGAGCAGATGGACAGGGATTGGCCCAGACTGGAAGGCTCCACCGGGAGGCTGCATTCCGGATATATTTTTTTTCAACCATGAGCAGCGGCCGAATCACAGTTAACCTGCCCTCAAAAAAAGATTCCCTGGCTGAGAGACCCTCAACCCTTCCGGTCTGCATCAGGTTCATGAAAAAGGTTGCAGCAAGATCATCGGAATTGTGGCCCAGGGCCAGGTGAGTGAGCCTGTATTTTCGGCATAAGTTAAAGAGGATTTTTCTTCTTTCCCAGGAACAGAGAAAACAGGGGGATTTGGTGTGGCCCGGATCGTGTGATCTGGGGCCTGTTTGAGTGACTTCCACATGGGCAGCAACAGGATTGTCTCTGAGCCAGGACCTCAAGGGGTGGTGGTTCCGGGGATCAAAACCGGGATTGACGTGGAGGATCATCAGTTCAAAATCAAAGGGCACGATCCTTTGCCTGAGCATGAGGACCATGGTCATCACCCAGCTGTCCACTCCACCGGACAGGGCCACGCCGATTCTGGCACCAGGGTGGATCATTGATGTTTGCTGCATGAGCTTGCCGCACCGGCCCAGGCAGGTTTTTTGAGCGTAGTTGAGTTGTTTTCTGAATCCCATGGCAATCCTTGAACAAGGCTTTTGAGCTATTGACAGCAGAAAATTTGATTTTATACGGAATTGGACAAACCCTCAAGACCCCTGGCCGAGTGTTTCCCCGGGGGTACGTCTGGCAAAGTTGATTTATTTCAACTTGCTGCAGGCGGACCGATTAGTTTGGCCAGAAGTTAAATTCTGCCCTGATTTTCTTCTTGACCTGTGATTTAAAGGTCAGCTATAAAAATATATTTTGCTACGGCAGAAAGCCGTGTTTTTCAATCTTAATTAATTTGACGAGGTGTATATGGCCAGGATTACCGTTGAAGATTGTCTGCAGCAGGTTAACAACAGATTTCTTCTTGTTCAGATGACTGTCAGGCGGATCAAGCAGTACCGGGACGGTTACAGTCCGCTGGTTGAAAGTAAAAACAAGGATATAGTCACTGCCCTGCGTGAAATAGCCGCAGGCAAGGTCATACCTTCCAAGTCCATTCAGAAAGCCGGAATCAGGGTCGATTAGGAATGTCCGATAAAAGGGATTATTACGAGATTCTAGGTGTCTCCAGGCAGGCAGATGATGAAGAGATAAAAAAGGCCTATCGCAAGCTGGCCTTTAAGTACCATCCTGACCGTAATCCTGATGACCCCCATGCTGAGACCATGTTCAAGGAGGCTGCCGAAGCCTACGAGGTGCTCAGGGATCCGGATAAAAGGAGACGCTACGATCATCTGGGCCATGCAGGCCTGAATAACAACGGTTTTGAGGGATTCAATTCAACTGAAGATATATTCAGTTCTTTTTCTGATATTTTTGGTGAATTTTTCGGTTTCGGCACCCGCCAGTCCGGACCCAGGCCCAGGTCAGGGGCTGATCTGCGGTATAACCTGAATATATCTTTTCGAGATGCAGCCAAGGGAACTGAGGTCGACCTGGAGCTTCCCAAAAAGACCATTTGCGAACGCTGCAGCGGAGATGGTTCTGAACCGGGCTATTCAGTTGAAACCTGTGCCCATTGCCAGGGGGCGGGCCAGGTTTACCGTTCTCAAGGTTTTTTCCGGGTTTCCATGCCCTGCTCGGTGTGTCGGGGACAGGGCACCATAATTCCTCATCCCTGTGCTGAGTGTCGGGGAAGAGGGGTGGTAACTGTTAATAAAAAGATTAAGGTCAGGATCCCGGCCGGCGTGGACAACGGGAGTAGACTGCGTCTCAGAGCTGAAGGTGAACCAGGGGAACACGGAGGACCTCCGGGAGATTTGTACGTTGTCTTGTATGTTGACGAGGACAAGATCTTCAAAAGACAGGGCCAGGATCTCATAACCAACGTGGAAATCAGCTTTGTTCAGGCTGCCCTTGGAGCCAAGATTGAGGTCCCCACCCTTGATGAACCTGTGCCCATGGAGATTCCCAAGGGAACCCAGAGCGGAAAGGTTCTGCAGCTTAAAGGGCTGGGCCTGCCTCATCCGGGCAGTCATCACAAGGGAGACCTGCTGGTCCAGGTTCATGTGCAGACTCCCACCAGGATTTCCAAAAAGCAGGCTGAACTGCTGCGCGAATTCGAACGCCTGGAAAATCAGAAGACTGGTCAGAAGGTAAAAAGTTTTTTTAAAAAGGTTATGGGCGAATAGGAAGGTTTGATGAGCGGGAAAGAACTGACCCACCTGGACAGGGACGGACAGGTTTTAATGGTGGATGTTGGCGGCAAGCCGGATACCAGAAGAAAGGCCGTGGTTCAGAGCAGAGTCAGACTTTCTTCTGAAACCTTTTCCCTGCTCAGAGACAAGGCCCTTCCCAAAGGCGACGTCCTGGTAGCAGCCAAGATAGCCGGAATCATGGCTGCCAAGGAGACCAGCAGACTCATACCTCTTTGCCACCCGGTCCCCTTGAGTTTTGCAGACGTTCGTTTCAGCCTGGATGAGCACAACTGCTGCATCATGGTGGAGGCTGAAGCCCGCACTAATTCATCCACCGGGGTTGAAATGGAGGCCCTGGTGGCTGCCCAGGTGGCCTGCCTGACCATCTATGACATGTGCAAGGCTGTTCAGAAGGATATTGTTATTGACCAGTGCCGGCTGATCCATAAGAGCGGAGGCCGGAGCGGGACCTACGATACTCCTTAAGGCTGTGTAGAATTATCCTGGCCCCTTGAGCATCATCCCAGTCTTTTCAAGCTGTTTTACCAGTTCATCCTGACCTTGATCCCGGCTTGGTCCATGTACTCCTTTATTTCCAGAATAGTGTACTCCCCGTAGTGAACAATGGATGCTATCAGGGCGGCTGATGCTCCGCCTTTGGTTACTGCTTCGGCCATGTGCAGGGGATTTCCAGCTCCCCCGGAAGCAATTACCGGGATACGGACATGTTCGGAAATGAGCCTTGTCAGTTGGAGTTCATAACCATCCCTGGTCCCGTCGGCATCAATGGAGTTGAGGCATATTTCTCCGGCTCCCAGCTTTTCCACTTCCCTGGCCCACCACAGGGCGTCCAGCCCCATGTGTTTCCTGCCTCCGTGGATAACTATTTCATATCCTGAAGGAATGGATTCAGTTTTTTCCACCTGCAAGACGTCCATTCCCACCACGATACACTGAGATCCAAAAGCTTCAGCCCCCTGGGAGATAATTCCTGGATTTTTTACTGCTGCCGAGTTTACAGAGACTTTTTCAGCCCCAGCCAGAAGCACTGCCCGCATATCTTCAAGGGTACTTATGCCTCCGCCGACAGAAAATGGAATAAAGATGGTTGCAGCAACTTTTTCCACGACCCGAAGCATAATACCTCTGCCTTCGGCTGAAGCCGTAATATCATAGAATACTATTTCATCGGCCCCCTGCTCATAATAGAGCCTTGCAGTTTCCACTGGATCACCGATATCTACATTACCTTTGAATTTGACTCCTTTGGTCAGGCGCCCGTCCCTGACATCAAGGCAGGGGATGATTCTTTTACTGAGCATTGCTGTTCTCCAGGCAGTAAGCGTAAAAATTGGAAAGGATCTTGAGGCCCGGTCTGCCGCTTTTTTCCGGATGAAACTGCATGGCCCACAGTCCAGGCCGACCAAAGACCGAGCAGAAGTCCAGCCCGTAGGTGGTCATGCCTATTACCATCCCAGGGTCTGGAACAGGATAGTAGCTGTGGACAAAATAAAATTCAGCATCATCCGGGATGCCCTTGAAAAGAGGGCAGTCCTGGACAAGCCGGACCCTGTTCCAGCCCATGTGAGGGATATTGATGGGTCTTCCGGATTCATCCTTCAGATCAGGTGAAAATATTCTGCATTCTCCAGGAACAATTCCCAGGGTCCGGGCATTGTTTTCAAGGCTTTTGTCCAGAATGATCTGGCATCCCAGGCAGATGCCGAGCATGGGCTTACCTGATCGGATGGCACTCATCAGGGAGCTGTCCAGGCCGCTCTCTTTGAGGTTGCGCATGGCTGAGCCGGCTGCGCCCACTCCAGGAAAGATTATGCCCGGGGCTTTGTCTATTATTTCAGGATCACTGGTGATCTGGTTGGGGATATCCAGGTGATCCAGGGCTCTTTTGACACTGGTCAGGTTTCCAGCCCGGTAGTCCAGGATTGCAATCATTGGTCGCTCTTTGGGTAGAATTATTAATAAAGCAATGGGGTCAAAAAAAGGCCTTTAAAGATATATCCGGTCCATTACTTGATCTGGTCTTCCCAGTCCCGGGTCTCGAACCAGTATTTTTTTCTTTTTTCCAGCCAGCCATCAGCCTGGACAAATCTTATCCAGTTGTCAAAAAAATTCAATGTATCAGGGTCGCCCTTCCTGACTGCAAAACCGATGGGCTCCTTGGTGAAGGTGCCCTCAAACGGAACGAACAGTCTGTTGGGGTGCATCAGTGCCTGGAAGGCCGGAAGAGGGGCTGAGGCCACTACAGCATGAACCCTTCCGTTGAGGAGTTCCTGGACTGCCTGGGCCTCATCATCAAAAAGTCTTAAAGAGGCCTTGGGTAAGAAATCGCCGGCTGCAGCGGCAGCTGTGGTCCCGAGTCTGGCTGCTACAGTCACATCGGAACGGTTAAAGTCTTCCAGGGAGGAAAAGCCCTTGGCTTTTTCTTGATGGGCAACCATGGACATGCCTGTATGATCATAAGGGATAGAAAAGTTGACTTTAAGGTTCCGGTCAGGCCTGATACCCATCCCTCCGATAATGACATCAAATTTACCGGTGAGCAGGGCCGGGATGATCCCAGACCACCTGGTGGGTATGAACTCAACTCGGACACCCATGTCCTGGGCCAGTCTTGTGGCTACATCAATTTCAAATCCAATGAATTCCCCTTCTTTGTTTTGCATTGCCCAAGGCACAAAGGTGGACATGCCCACCCTGATCACGCCTCGCTTAAGGATCTGTTCGAGTGTGCTCTCCTGGGTCAGCTGGGAGCGGATCTGGGATGAATGGGCTGCCGGGGCCATGAACATAACCATGAGCAGGGCAATCATGATCTTTTTATAAACTGACATGTTGACTCCTTGGTTTGGGGATGTGGAAAATTCAGAAGGTTTTAACCGGAACTTTTTTTCCTTGAAGGCGCTTTTCCAGGATGGACACCACCAGGGTGATGATCAATGCCACGGCCAGGTAAATGGCAGCGACGGTAAACCATATTTCAAAGGTTAAAAACGTATTTGATATTATGACCTGTCCCTGCATTGTCAAGTCATAGATGGCTATGGTGCTTACCAGGGCAGAGTCCTTGACCAGAGATACGCTCTGGTTGGTCAAAGGAGGGACAAGAAATCTGTATGCTTGTGGAATTATTATGTAAAAATAAGTCTGCATCCTGTTTAATCCTGAACTCTGAGCTGCTTCCCACTGTCCCTTGTCAATGGACTGGATGCCGGCCCTGATTATTTCAGACGCATAGGCTCCTTCAAACAGGCTGAGAGTCAGCACTGCGGTCATGAAGGGTGAAATGCCCAGGATAGGGGACAAAACAAAATAGTTGAATAAAAGCTGTATCAAAAGCGGAGTATTGCGGATGACTTCAACGTAAGTCCTGGCAACAAGGCCGGCCACCATGGAATTGGACAACCTGAAGATGCTGGTGGTCAGCCCCAGGGCCAGGGCCAGGAACAGGCTGAAAAAGGTGATCTTCAGGGTGACCCACAAACCCTGAAGCAGTGGACCGACAGTAAAACTGCCCTGGTCAAAAGTGTACAGAAACTGTTTTACTCTGTACCATTGCCAGTTATAGTTGAGCTTGTCAGACCCGGTGGAAATAATCCAGTAGATTATTCCCAGAATTATCAGGAACTTGATGATATCCCAAAGGTTCCTGGATAAAATGACTTTATGGAACTTCCTGATAAGACTAGGGATCATGGGTTCTGGGGTGCGCCTCCAGAAAAGAATCCTGGAGGCGGTTGCAGAATCAAAGGGCCGGAATCGGTTCTTTTTGATCGGAACAGGCCATGATGTATTCCTGTTTCAGCGTGTCCATCAGTTCTTTGACAGACATCAGCCCGGTGATGCGCCAGGCTGTTTCTCCGGCAAAAGCGAATCCCCGATGCATTTTGCCCTTTTTGGCGCTATTCAAGGCTGCAGCTATGCAGTAAGGACTTTTCTGGTAGTCGCAGGTTACAATGCAGTGGTAGGGGCATTTAAAGGGCTTTCTTTTGCCCTGCTCCACGTCACTCAGGAAAGTGTTGCGCAGAGCCCGTCCTGGCATGCCCACCGGACTTTTAATGACCATGAGATCCTCTTGTCTGGAATTTATGAAGGCCTGTTTGAAGTTGTCATCAGCATCGCATTCATGGGTGGCCACAAAACGGGTGCCAAGCTGGACACCGGATGCTCCAAGACGCAGAAAGCGGCAGATGTCTTCTCCAGTGTAGATTCCACCGGCAGCAATGACCGGAATGGATTGTCCGCGTTCCTGTTCAAAGGGCTTGACCTCTTCCACGACCTCCTGGACCAGCTTTTCAAGCTGGTAGGCCGGATCATTGATCTGTTCGGGTTTAAAGCCAAGGTGTCCTCCAGCCAGAGGCCCTTCCACTACAAAACCGTCAGGAGTATAGTCAAACTTGGATATCCATTTCTTGCACAGGATTTTGGCGGCCCGGGCCGACGAAACAATGGGTACCAACCTGGTCCTGGAACCTTCTTTGAGATACTTGGGCAGATCAAAGGGAAGCCCGGCTCCGGAAAAGATGATGTCAATGCCTTCCTGGACAGATGTTTTGACCATATCGGCAAAGTTGGTCAAAGCGACCATGATATTCACTCCCAGGATGCCTGAGGTCATCTCCCTGGCTTTCTGAATTTCCCTTTTCAAGGCCCGGATATGGGCCTGGACCGGATTTTTGGCCACATCCGGTTCATCAACTCCGATCATGGCTGCGGAAATAACCCCCACCCCGCCCTGATTGGCCACGGCAGAAGAAAGGCGGGACAGGGAAATTCCCACTCCCATTCCACCCTGGATGATGGGAACCTTGGCCACTAGGTCTTTTATTCTTAATTCTGGAAAGTCCATAATAATCCTCCGAATGACATTGTTTATCTAGACAGATAAACACAGGAATGCCGAAAAAGCAAGGCCGTGGATCAGGTAAAATGAGATTGACCTGAATAATAATTAAACAAGTCCAGGGCGTTATAGATGAGACTTGCCCAGCGAGGAGGCATAGGCGTTGTTGATGGATTTTTTTCTTTTCCGGAATTCTTCCTGGCCCAGTCTGGAGCCTGTGAGTCCCCCGGTTAGGGTGATTTCCGACAGATACAGTCTGTCAGATTCATCCACGAGTATATCCAGAATGGCGTAGGGAAATTCACCCCTGGCCATAACCCTGCGGCAGAAACTGTCCAGTTCCGGAGTGAGTTTTATTTTATGGGCGGTTCCGCCATGGGCCAGATTTTTGCGAAAGCTGTATGGATTGATTTTTTCATAGGCTTCACAATAGTCTTCAATGATGACTACCCGGATGTCCCTGGCATTTGGTACAAAAGGCTGGACAACAAAAGGAAAGGGAAGGGTTTCCATGGCTGCAAGGCTCTGCAGGGATTCCAGGGAGTCCCACCTGCTGAGTCCCAGCCCCAGGTGCTTGCGGTCCCTTTTGCAGACTACCTGGGTATGTCCGGCAAACCGGGGCATATTGCGCATGATATCCTTGTTTTTATAAGCCACAAAGGTATCTTCAACCATGAAACCGCCCAGGATCTCAGCCTGGAAAATTTTGGATCTGCTCAGGAGCTGGGCTGATAAAGGCGGGAAAACAATGATTCCCCGGTTAATGATATCCACAGGAATGAATTCTTCCCCAGGCCTTAACACAAGGTTGCCAACAAAAGCGTCGCCCTTTTGCAGCTGAGAAAATTTTCCCCGGAACTCATTTATTTTTCTGATTATCATTAATTATCTTCAACTCTTTAAGTTTTTCTCTGACCTTGTTTTTGGCATCTTCAATGTCCTTTTCTTTCAGGCCGATCTTTCCTGCATAGCGAACAATCTCAGCTTCTATTCCGGGCATTTTCCTTTCCAGGCTGGCCTTGCCTGAATGGAAATGCTTTCTGATATCAGAAAAAAACCGGTTGAAATCCTTGGGGTCCATATACTCTCCGGGCTTAATCAGCCATGGTCTCACGCCTGTTAAAAAGCAGGCGTTCATTCTTATATCTACTTGTAACAATAAACTTTTGTTGGTGAGAATTCAAGGTGTGCACACGAAATTTAAAGTTTTGCCTTTTGAACGGATGATGTCCCTGGCCTGCTAGCCGGACCGGGGGAGTCGGTCAAAGATCCCTGGGGGAATAATTGTGGTCAGTCTGAAGGTCATAACAAAGGCAGGCAGCAGGACCGGCGGATGAGCCAGAGATCATGGCCAGAATATGTAAAGCTGTTTATGCCGGAAGAGTCCTGAAATTTTATCCAGGGTCATTAAACCCGGGCCATGATTCAAAGTGCAGGCTGGAAATTCGTCACAAAAAAGGCCGTGTATCAGGACACGGCCTCTTGTTTCTTTTTGGGGTGAGTGATGGGACTTGAACCCACGGCCACCTGGGCCACAACCAGGTGCTCTACCAACTGAGCTACACCCACCATGAAAGAGCCATTTCTTAAATGTTCTCAGGGCTGCAGTCAAGTCAAATATATTACTGCAGTCAACCAATGGCTGATTTGTATCGGTCAGATATTGTAAAGCTCATTTCCCGGAATGATGCGCACTCCGTTTTTCTGCAGAGTTTCAATGGCTTCATCAGTCCGGTCAAAACGGAATATGAGCACAGCGTTTTTGCCGCTTTGCTGGACAAAGGCGTACATGTATTCCACGTTGATTCCGTTTTCACTGAGCATGGACAGGATATCGTGCAGTCCGCCCGGCCTGTCTTTTACTTCAGCAGCCACAACATTGGTCCTGCCAACAGTGAATCCGTTCTTTTTGAGGGCTTCCTTGGCTTTTTCGTGATCAGTGACAATGAGCCTGAGTATTCCAAAGTCAGTGGTATCGGCCAGGGAAAGGGCCCTTATGTTCACCCCGGCTTCAGACAGGGTTCTGGTTACGTCGGCCAGTCTCCCGGCTCTGTTTTCCAGAAATATTGAAATCTGTTCCACTTTCATGGTCATCCTCCTGATGGTTGACTGAGTAATCTAGATTTTTCTTTTATCGAAAATTCGCTGGGCCTTGCCTTCTGATCTTGCAATGCCTCTGGGCTCCACCAGGGTGACCTTGGCAGTGACCCCGAGGAATTCTTTGATGTGTGACGTGATTTTCTTTTCCATCTTCTGAAGATGACGGATTTCATCCGAAAAGATCTTTTCATCCACCTCCACCTGGATTTCCAGGATGTCCATGGAACCCTTACGGTCGATTATGAGCTGGTAGTGGGGTGAGAGACCTTCTGTCTCAAGGAGAATGCTTTCAATCTGGGAAGGAAATACATTGACTCCCCGGATGATGAGCATGTCATCGCTTCTTCCGGTGATTCGTTCTATCCGGTAGTGAGTCCGGCCGCACCGGCACGGGATGGAATTGATCCTGGTGATATCCCTGGTCCTGTATCTTATTAAAGGCTGGGCTTCCTTGGTCAGGGTGGTGATGACCAGTTCCCCTTTCTCGCCATAGGGCAGGGGAACACCGGTCTCAGGATCAATTATTTCCACCAGGAAGTGATCCTCCCAGATATGCAGGCCCTGCTGGGCTGCAATGCATTCGATACCCACACCAGGCCCCATGATTTCAGATAGTCCGTAGATATCCAGGGCTTTGATCCTCAGTTTATTCTGGATGTCCTGGCGCATTTCCTCGGTCCAGGGTTCAGCCCCGAAGATGCCCACCCTGAGTTTGAGGTCGTTGATGCTGATTCCATTGGCCAGGGCTGTTTCGTAAAGGTGCAGGGCATAAGATGGAGTGCAGCAGATGACAGTGGGACCGAAATCCTTCATGAGCATCACCTGGCGCTTGGTTGCTCCTCCGGATACCGGCAGGATGGTGGCTCCAAGTGCTTCAGCTCCATAATGGGCTCCAAGGCCGCCGGTGAACAGGCCGTACCCGTAAGCATTATGAACGATGTCAGCCCTGGTGACCCCGCAGGCCTCAAAAGATCTGGCCATGAGTCCGGCCCAGTTGTCCACGTCACGCTGGGTATAACCCACCACCGTGGCTTTGCCTGTAGTTCCGGATGATGCATGGACCCGGACCACGCTTTCCCTGGGTACGGCAAAAAGCCCAAAGGGATAGTTGTTGCGCAGATCCTGCTTTTCAGTAAAGGGCAGGTACTTCAGGTCAGAAAGGGATTTGACGTGATCTGGTCTGAAGTTGGTCTCGTCAAATTTCTGTTTATAAAAGGGGACATTATGATAGACTTTCTGGACAAGATATTTGAGTCGTCTGAGCTGGAGAGTTTCCAGTTCATCCCGGGGCATGGTTTCATTTTGAACGTCAAAGACCATAGGTGTATCTCCTGAAACGGGCTGAATAGAATGCTCTTGAAAATTAACGGATTTTACTTCAACATCCGATTTTTTGCCTTAAAAGCCCATACATAGTCAAGGGAAAAAGGTTTACACCCGGCCAGGGACAAAATATACAGGCCACTGAAGCTTGAGCCGGGCTCTGGAATGCCCTGGACAGCTCCTTGAATAATCTTGAAAACTGAACAAACTACAAGTTGAGACAACAGATGGACAAATTGATAATTGACGGCGGACAGGCCCTGAAGGGTGTGATCCGGATAAGTGGTTCAAAGAACGCAGCCCTGCCGGTTCTGTTTGCCGCTCTTATGGCTGACGGAGATGTCATCCTGGAGAACGTTCCTGGCCTGCGGGATATTCATACCACTCTCAAGCTGCTGACTCTTCTGGGTTGTGATTCCAGGTTCAGGGGAGAATATGTCGAGGTCCGGGCCGGAGATCTGGTGCCTGAAGCTCCCTATGATCTGGTCCGGACCATGCGGGCTTCAGTGCTCTGCCTGGGTCCCTTGCTGGCCAAGCTGGGCCGGGCCAGGGTGGCCCTGCCCGGAGGATGTGCCATTGGTTCCAGACCGGTGGATCTGCATTTGAGGGCCCTGGAACAGATGGGGGCACGGTTTGATCTTGACTCTGGCTATATTATGGGAACCTGCCAGCGGCTCAAAGGAGCCCATATTATCTTTGACTTCCCAACAGTCGGGGGCACGGAAAATCTGCTCATGGCCGCCAGCCTGGCAGATGGAGAAACAGTCCTGGAGAATTCTGCCAGGGAACCGGAAGTTGTGGATCTGGCTAATTTTCTCAATGCCTGCGGCGCACGGATCACCGGCCAGGGAACCAGTGTTATTACCATCAAAGGGGTTTCCAGCCTCAAGGGCTGCAGATACCGGGTCATGTCCGACCGGATTGAGGCCGGGACCTACATGGTGGCCGGAGCCATTACCCAGGGAGATCTGGTTCTCAGTAATTGTCCCTTTGAAGAGCTGGAAGCGGTGGTGGCCAAACTCAGGGAAATGGGGGTTCATATTGAAAAGGAAAAGTCCGGGATCAGGGTCAAGCCCAATGGTCAGCTGAACTGCGTTGACCTGGTCACCCTTCCTTATCCAGGATTCCCCACGGACATGCAGGCCCAGATCATGGCCCTTATGTGCGTGGCTGATGGTTCGGGCATGATCAAGGAAACAATTTTTGAAAACAGGTTCATGCATGCCCTGGAATTAATCCGAATGGGGGCCAGGATCAAGCTGTCCGGACAGACGGCCATGATCCGGGGAGGTGCCAGGCTGACCGGTGCCCCGGTCATGGCCTCGGATCTCCGGGCCAGTGCCAGCCTTGTCCTGGCCGGTCTGGCAGCCAGGGGCAGGACAGAGGTGAGAAGGATATACCATCTGGACAGGGGCTATGAAAGCATGGAGCAAAAACTGTCTGCTGTCGGGGCCAGGATCAGCCGGGAAAAGGAGTGATAAAGCCTTTTGGGGAGGCCGGGCAGTTCATGACATCCGGGTGCTTCCTGGCCTTGGCGTTATTTCTGACTCAGCCGTAATTGTGGCTGCCTGTTTGAGAATATAAACAAGCACAGCTGCCTGGCCAGCGGTTTCAGGAAATCCTGAAACCGCCTTGAAACAGCATCAGGCTTTTTCAATTCCTGTTTTCAGGCTTATGGTATGAAACCGGACCGTCTTCGTACCCTACAGCCTTGAGCCACCAGGCTGGATAGGGGACTGGCTGGGCAATGGCCGCAGGAGTATTTATGTATCCGTCATTGTACTTGACATAAAGATGCTCCGACAATCTCCACCAGGTATCAAGTATTTCCCAGGCAGTGGTTTGGGAATATTCAGCAAGCAGGGCTCTGGCCCCCTGTTCATCACCGGCTGTCCAGAGTTCCAGGGCTGCTGCCTCCACTGACTGCTGTTCTCCAAAGACCCTTGCTTCAAAGCGCTTCTGCTCGCTTCTGATGTCCTCGATCATGTACGAGTATTTGAGCATGGCATAATTGGCCACATAGTTGAATGCCATCCACATGCTGCCCCGATCGAACTGCAGGATGCTGGCCCTCTGGACGGACTCCGGCAGATAGGAACCGCCAGGATAAAGGGGCATCATGGCTGAAGTGGCCGGACGGTCAGCCCCGTACCAGACCTTGGCCCCGATGGGACCGGGCAGCCAGTTCCTGGATTGAGTCACATAGGCGTATACACAGCGGAATACGTTCAAAGGACGCTCAAACTGACCTTCAAGCCTGGAGACTTCACCTTCATCGTCCATAGTGATTTCAGGTCCGCCTTCAAAACGGTTGGGGTTGCCAAAGGGTCCGGCTGCCAGCCCTTTGGTCAGATCAAACTCCGTACCTTCATAATTGTCCCGGTGGATGGCCATGATGTCCTGGGGGGTGAGTTTCTGGTCAGGCCTGACTGCAAATGGATATTCTTTGGTAAAGGGTCCATCCACCCATGCCGGCAGATCAAGGGATGGTGCCACCAGGGACTGGGCCCGCCACACTCTGCGCAGGGAATAGTATGGATGATGAAATTCACCGTCTCCATAAACCCTGGCCCAGTCCAGGGGACCGTCTTCTGGTTTCCACCACCCTTTGGACTGGGCAGCTGTAAAAATATTGCCAGAATAGAGCATGTCCGGGTTATTCTCCTGGATTTCCCTGATCCTGAACTGGTTGGCAGCCACAAAGAATCCGTCATCCGGGACCCGTTTGGCCACCCAGACACCGCTGGTGCCGTTGAGGTCATAACCGGCCATTTCCATGACCCAGCCTTCATTGGGATCGGCCACCAGAAGGGTTTCTCCGGTTCCGTAATAGCCGTAGGTTTCAATGAGCTGCCCCATGAGCTCCACTGCTTCCCTGGCAGTCCTGCTCCGCTCTAGAGCCACCCTGGACAATTCTGCTGAATAAAAAATTCTTTTGCCCGGCGCAGGCATGGGATGTACCCTGGCCTTATTGGTGCATTCCCCTATGGCCACCTGATGTTCATTCATTACACCATAATTGGCGTCAATATAGGCATAAGTATGGGCAACCTGGGGAATATATCCCAAGGGGATGCTGGGCGGCTCTCCCTGGATGTCATACCCCGGGCCCCTGGTATCGGTTATCAGGCGGTGCTGCTCTGAACCTCCCCATTCAGGCAGGTAGCCCATGGCGGCCAGGTCATAGTAGACAGGGCGCAGGGCACCTTCAGGATGGTCCATGGCCGGAACATGCACCAGCCGTGCATCAACCAGTCCGTCGTCAGTGTGGGAGATCATAACTGATCCGTCGGCTGAAGCGTCCTTGCCGGTCAGGGTAGTGGTGCAGCACAGGGCGGGTGAAGAAATGGCCAGCATGGCAATAACCATAGAAAAAATCAGGACTTTGGGCATCGGTATTTTCTCCTTGTTCAAACCGGTTGACCAGCTGGGTCAAAAAATATTCGGATCTGGATTTACAGTTGATCAGGCCAGCTAATTTGGCGATGTTAAGACCAGGTCATTCATAACTTCAGGTATTTCCATCTTTTATAAAAACATGCCCCAGGGCAGCCTTGAATGCAAGGTCTAATCACAGGGGGAAGCTGTTTTAAATCAGGGCCCTGGTCATTATTACCTGATTGATTTTTGGGGCAAAAGATAGGATGGTTACCTGGGTTTGAACCGTCCTGTTTTATAATATGTTTTTTTTGAGAGAGGACCACCATGGATTATTCAGTCAAAGATGTCCTCCAGGCTCAGGTTTCTCCTGCCCTTGGGTGTACTGAACCGGCAGCTGTTGCTTTGGGTGCTGCTGCCGCCATATCCCTGCTTCCGGACAAGTTTTTTGATTCTATAGAGTTATGGCTGGACCCCAATGTGTATAAAAACGGACTGGCAGTTTCCATCCCCGGGGCCGGGGGGCTGTCCGGCCTGGACATGGCTGCTTCCCTGGGTGCCCTGGGTGGTGATCCGGATCTGGGGCTGGAAGTTCTGCAGCCGTTGACCCAGGACCACGTTGCAGAGGCCCAGCGCATGATTCAGGCTGGCCGGATAAAGGTGAACCTGCTCAAAGACCGTCGGGGTCTGTATGTGCGGACCATGATCACCAGAGGGCAGGATAGGGCAGAATCCATCATCCAGGGACTGCATGATAATATCACTGATCTGAAGCTGAACGGAAAAGCCGTCTCAAGTCCCCTGATCCGGGAAGATACAGGCAGCAAGGATAACCCCCTGGATCAAATGGATGAGTGGCTGAAAAAACTTTCTTTAACCGATCTTCTGGCTCTGACTGACAACCTGGATGATGAGGATTTTGACTTTCTGCAACAAGGAGTTGATGTCAATCTGCGTCTGGCTCAGCAGGGCCTGAAGTACGGTCTGGGCCTGGGGGTGGGTAAGACCCTGGAGCGTCTGTTCCGCCAGGGATTGATTCAAAAGGACATGATCCTGTCTGCCCGGATTCTTACTTCTGCTGCAGCTGATGCCCGGATGTCCGGAGTTCCCCTGCCAGCCATGAGTTCAGCCGGTTCAGGTAATCACGGGTTGACAGCAGTGCTTCCTATCTGGGCGGTAAAGGATTATGTGTCTGGTCTGCCCCAGAATACGGTCCTGGAAGCCATTGCTTTGTCCCATATTGTTACAGCGTATGTAAAGGCTCACACCGGCAGACTGTCCGCCATTTGCGGCTGTTCCGTGGCAGCCGGCTCCGGAGCCACAGCAGGCATAACTTTTCTGCTGGGGGGCGATGCCAGACATATTGCCGGCTCCATCAAGAATCTGATGGAAGATCTGGCTGGAGTGATCTGCGACGGCGCCAAAACCGGGTGTGCCCTGAAGCTGGCAACAGCAGCCGGAACAGCGGTCCAGGCGGCCCTGTTTTCTTTACACGGGGTAAATGTGCAGGACACAGACGGGATTATCGGGCGTTCTTCCGAGGATACCATGCGCAACATGGGGACACTGGCCACAGAGGGGATGATCGAGACCGACCGGACCATCCTGGAGATAATGGTGGCCAAGCAGTTTTCTGATGTCTGAGGATGACCCTGCAGGCCTGGAGCAGTCAGGGGGTCCAGGTCACGGTTTTACCATGATGTTTGTGAGGGTTGTTTTTCAGGATATTGATCAGCCCTTGAGCTGATTGTTCAGGGCTCAGGAGCTGTCCTTTTTCCTTCCAGGGTCTGAATACCCGGTGCAGTTCCCGGGCGCCGCCGCCCCGGGCCTGTCTGGCCTGTTCCTGCATCCTGGTTTCCACAATCCCCGGCCTGTAGACAAAACATGTCACTGCCCTGGTTTCTGCGGCCAGCTGCCTGGCAAGATGCTCCTGGGCAGATTTGGCAGCACAATAAGCAGCAATGCCCGGCTGGGTGATTTCAGCTGCACCTGAACCAATGAACACGGCCAGGCCCTGTCCTGCCGGGATGAGCAGCGGGACTACCTCCCTGATCAAAGTGAAAGAAGCCAGGACATTTACGTCAAACACTCCTGAGAACTCTTGGTAGCCCAGCTCCCAGATATATGGACCTGGATTGAGCAGGCCGGCAGCATGGATAAAGCCGGTCAACCTGCCGGACTCACGGGCCTTTTCAACGCAGCAGACTGCAGTTTCCGGCCGGGAAATGTCCCCGCACACGGCCCTGGCCGTTACTCCTTGTTTTGAACATTGAAAAGCAGTCTGATCAAGAAGATCTCTGGTTCTGGCATTAAGAACGAGGTTGACTCCAAGTCCGGCCAGACCAAGGGCCAGGGCCCGGCCTATGCCCATGGAGGCTCCAGTGATGATCAGAGTTGAATCATTATTGAGCATGGTTGAATGACCGGGCTGTTTTTACCGAAGCTTGTTTATGCTGTTTACCTGTACTGTTCAGTCCGGCAAGACAGAACTTAATGATGATAGGGATGACCATGGAGTATGGTCTGGGCTCGGTAGATCTGTTCCAAAAGGACTACTGCGGCCAGCTCATGGGGCAGGGTCATGGGTCCCAGCCCCATGAGCTGGTCGGCTTTTGACCTGACCGTGTCGGACAGGCCCCATGCTCCGCCCACTACAAAGCAGGGCCGGCGCCCAGGGTCTTCATCCCAGGCCTGGAGCCTGGCTGAAAATTTTCTGGAGGTCATGGCCTTGCCCTGTTCATCCAGGACCACCAACAGGTCCTGGGGGGTGAGCCGGTCCAGGATGGCCCTGGCTTCAGTCTCCATTTTCTGATGTCTGTCCCCGTTTCTGGCATCCTTGACAGTGACCAGTTGGACCTGAATATAGGGCGTTATTTTTTGCAGGTAGTGGCCAAGGGCCTCTCTGCAAAATCCCTTTCGAACCTTGCCCACCTGGATTATCCTGATTCCCCGCATACCTGCCTCATCTGAAAAAACTTGGGATATCCGGGATCATTTTTTAAAAGACCCGGTTGTCAAAATGTCTGTCTGTCGGCCAGGGCCCGGCTCACCAGCTCTGGAATGGAAGCCAGATCCGGGCAGATGATCATCCCGGAACGGTGCATGGCTTCAAGCTTGGTCCTGATTCCTCCGCCAGACGGGTCCAGGATGGCCCCGGCATGCCCCAGACGTTTGCCCGGAGGTGCGGTCTGTCCGGCTATGAAACCCAGGACCGGTCTGTTGAACCTTGATTTTTTGAGTTCCCTGCCCAGGTCTTCCTCTGCTGTTCCTCCGATCTCCCCCAGGATGAGCAGGGCCTTGCAGGCTGGATCGTCATGAAGTAACCGGCAGATGTCAATGAAGTCCTGGCCGATAAAGGGGTCTCCGCCAATGCCTGCGCACAGGCTCTGGCCGATTCCGGCCCGGCTGAGCCGATGCACGCATTCATAAGTCAGGGTACCGCTCCTGGACAGGACAGCCACTGGTCCTGGGGTGAATACGGACCCGGGCATGATCCCTATCTTGGTCTGACCGGGCACAATGATACCAGGAGTGTTGGGACCGATAAGTCTGGAATTTGAGCATCTTACTGCAGGAAGAATTCTGGCCATGTCCTGCTGAGGGATGCCTTCGGTAATGCAGACAATCCAGGGAATGGAGCAGGAAACGGCCTCCAGGATGGCGTCTGCAGCGAATGCGGCTGGAACAAAGATGATGCTGGCCTCTATCCGGTGTTGTGCACAGGCAGCGCTCACCGTGTTGTAGACCGGCACTCCCTGGACCTCAGTTCCGCCCTTGAATGGAGTAACTCCGGCAACGATCCTGGTTCCGTAGCTCAGCATTTCCCTGGTATGCAGGCTCCCTTCCCGGCCGGTGATGCCCTGAACCAGGACCCTGGTTTCCCTGTTTATGGGGAAGGGCAGGTCTTGGCCCAAAGTTCTGGTAAGAACAGGGCTTGACTCCCCGGAAAGTTCAATGCGCTTGAATTCTGGAAGGTCAGCCTGATCAGGGCTGATCTTTTTCAGGGCATCAACTGCACTGGTCAGGTCGTCCACCGCATGGATGTCCCTGGAATTCAAGGAGCGGATGATTTCTCCAGCCTCTTTGGACTTGAATCCCGAAAATCTGACCACCATGGGTTTGGGTGGGTCCTGGCCTTTCAGGGCTCCGGAAAGAGCCAGAGCCACTTTTTCGCAGGACAAAATTCCACCGAAGATATTAATGAATATGGTCCTGGCTGAATCATCCAGAAACAGGATCTCCAGGGCCTTGCCCATTCTTTCCTGGTCGGCCCCTCCGCCCAGATCCAGAAAGTTGGCGACCGGCAGACCGGAAAAGTTCAGCAGATCCATGGTGGCCATGGCCAGCCCAGCGCCATTAACCATAAGGCCCACTGAACCATGGAGCTTGTGGTAGCTGAGCCCCGCCTTTCTGGCAGCGTTTTCTTCCGGCCCAAAATGTCTGGGCTCAAAGAATTCATTCAAATCAGGATGGAGATCGGCAAAATTGTCGTCAATCTCCACCTTGCCGTCCAGGGCTTCCAGATCTCCTTTGCTGGTCAGAATCAGGGGGTTTATCTCAGCCAGGAGCAGGCGATGCTTACATACTGCTTGAAAGAGGTTGTTGACCAGTTCAGCCCAGGGCTTGAGCAGGGATTTTTCCAGGCCGAGATGGAAGAAGCCCTGGCGGACCTGGTGCTGGCAGAGTCCGATTAATGGGTCAACATCCATGATCAGCAGGTTGTCCGGGCCTGACGATTCAATATCAACTCCGCCTTCCCGGCCTATGGTCAGGGCAAATCTGCCTGTGGCCCGGACCAGGGAAATGGACAGATATATTTCCCTTTGGATGTCTGCAGCCGGTTCCACCCGGACAAAGGGGACTCTTTCCTCCTTGATGGTCAGCCCGAGGATCTGCTGGGCAGTGGTTTTTAATTCTTCCGGATTTGCGGCCAGTTTGACCCCTCCGGCCTTACCTCGGCCTCCGGACAGGACCTGGGCCTTGACCACCACGGGAAAGGGGAAGGCAGGTGAATAATTCTCAACCTGGCTCAGATCCAGGAGATCACCCTGGGGAGCCGGGATTCCGGATCTGGACAAAAGAACCTTGCTGTTGTGTTCGTTCAGCTTCATTAATGCCCCTTATTGTGGGTCTGGTTCGGAATATCTCCATTCCTGGGATGTGGACTAGCCCGGAAAAGTGCCGGGCTGCTTTATCCATTCAGGAATATTTTTTCAGAATTTACTGCTAAAGCCGCATCAAAGGTTTTGAAGGTCTAAAGGGCGGTCTGTTAGAAGCATTGCTCTTCCAGGTCCACCAAGTCGAAGTAGACTTCCCTGCGCCGGGCCAGGGTGACCTTGTCTCCGTCCACCATTACTTCAGCACCTCTGGGCCTGGAATTATACTGGGAAGACATGGTAAAGCCGTAGGCCCCGGCTGAGAAGACAGCCAGGAGTTCATCCTGTTCAACCTGTCTGATTTCCCTGTCCTGGGCCAGGAAATCCCCGGTCTCACAGATGGGACCCACCACGTCGGCCTTGTAGGCAGGGGCGTCTTTCTGGTCCACGCAGTCAATGCGGTGAAAAGAGCCGTAAAGTGAAGGCCGGACCAGATCGTTCATGGCCGCGTCCACGATGATGAAGTTTTTGGAAGGTGATTGCTTGGTATAGAGAACCCTGGTGACCAGGATCCCGGCGTTTCCAGCGATGACCCTTCCGGGTTCCAGAATCAAAGTCAGATCCAAACCCTGGAGGCCTTCTTTTACAGCCTTTCCGAATTCCACTGGATGGGGAGGAGTTTCCTCGTCATAGGTTATACCAAGGCCTCCACCCAGGTCCAGGTATTTGATTGCAATGCCCAGACCGGCCAGCCGGGAGTGGAATTTTTTGATCCTGTTCAGGGCTTCGATAAAAGGTTCGATACTGGTCAGCTGGGACCCGATATGGCAGTCTATCCCTACGGGCTCAATATGGGGCAGGTCCCTGGCCAGCTTGTAGGATTCCAGGGCCTGTTCCAGGTCCAGACCGAATTTGTTTTTTTTCAGACCAGTGGAAATGTATGGATGGGTCTGGGGATCGACATCCGGGTTGATGCGCAGGCTGATCCTGGCCTTCATGTCCATCTCACCGGCCACCTGGTTGATCTTTTCCAGTTCCTGTCTTGATTCCACGTTGAACATCAGGATTCCGGCAATCAGGGCCTCCCTGATTTCATGCTCTCTTTTACCTACTCCGGAGTAGACGATTTTCCGGGGGTCCACCCCGGCCTTGAGGGCTCGGAAGAGCTCTCCGCCGGATACAATATCCATGCCCGAACCCATTTCAGACAGCATTTTAAGCACGCACAGGTTGGAATTGGCCTTGACTGAATAGCAGGTCAAATGGCTGATGCCTTCAAAGGCCGAGTCAAAGGCCTGGAAATGTCGTCTAAGCGTCCTGGCCGAATAAACATACAGCGGAGTGTCGAATTCCTTGACCAGGTCCTTGATACTGATATCCTCTGCAAATAACTGTCCGTCTCTGTACTCAAAGTGGTGCATTTTTTCTCCAGAAAAACTATTTGAAATTGTTGATAAGGTTTTTAAAGTGACTGATCATCTGACAATGGTAATCACCCCTGACAGGGTTTCCCGGATGGCGGGATACACATTGCCTGCCCTTAACCTTGCCCTGTAGTGCTTGTCAGGGTCAAGTCCGCAATGGGTGATATTTACCCTGTTTTCAGACCTGTCCATGGCCGGGGAACCCGGCTCCAGGTAGACCGAATCAGTAATCAGGAAAGGGCAGGTGGGACATGGGACATCAGATGCCTCCAGCTCCAGGACCACCCGGGCCAGATTGCGGTGGTTCCCGGTGAGTTGGGCAGTGATTTCCAGGCAGGTGGAATCAGCTTTGTAATCAATAATGGCCAGGTTGAATTTTTCCTGGTCTGCATCTGGTTCGGGCCAGACCTTCTTGCCGCAGCCCATGGTTCCCAAAGCCACAGCCAGGATCATCAGACAGATTACTTTTTTCATTTCTGCTCCAGTCTGGATTTCCATTCATGCAGAGTGGTCAGGGCCTGCATGGGGGTCATGGAGTCCAGGTTCATTATTTTCAGCTCCTGGGCCAGCTGATCCTGTTTTTTTTCAGGCTCTATTCGGGCCTTTGGGGTTCTAGAGAGGCCTAGAAGTGAGGGCCGGTTTTCCACCAGGACCGGTTTTCTGTCCCGCTGTCTTTCCAGATGGGTCAGGATTTCTCCGGCCCGCTGGACAACCCGGTTCGGAACTCCAGCCAGCCTGGCCACCTCGATCCCATAGCTCTTGTCTGCCGGCCCAGGCACCAGGCGACGCAAAAAGACGATGTCTCCCTTCCATTCCTTGACAGCGATATTGAAGTTTTTCAGGCAGGCAATATTCTGATCCAGGACCGTGAGTTCATGATAATGGGTGGCGAACAGGGTCCTGATTCCTCCATGCTTTCCGGTCAGTTCCTCCACTATGGCCCAGGCCAGAGCCAGGCCGTCAAAGGTGCTGGTGCCCCGGCCGATTTCATCCAGGATGATCAGGCTTTTTTTGGTGGCCTGACGCAGGATACGGGCCGTCTCGGTCATTTCCACCATAAAAGTGCTCTGGCCCCGGGCCAGGTTGTCCGAGGCTCCCACCCTGCAGAAGATCCGGTCGCAAAGGCCGATCCGGGCTTCCCTGGCCGGGACAAAGGAACCCATCTGGGCCAGGATGCAGATGATGGCCGTCTGCCTGAGTACCGTGGATTTACCGGCCATGTTGGGCCCGGTGATGAGAAGCATCCGGCCCTCATCAGTCAGTTCCAGGTCGTTGGGAACGTATCCTGACCGGCCCTGAATGGCTTCAATGGACGGATGTCTGCCGGCCTTGATGCTGATGCCCAGGTCAGTGGACAGTTCCGGCCTGGACCAGTTATTGGCCCTGGCGGTTTCAGCCAGGCCCTGCCAGAAGTCCAGCCTGGCCAGGCAGGTGGACATGGCCTTGATCCTCTGGTTGTAACCG
Source organism: Desulfonatronovibrio hydrogenovorans DSM 9292 (assembly GCF_000686525.1). NCBI lineage: Bacteria > Pseudomonadati > Thermodesulfobacteriota > Desulfovibrionia > Desulfovibrionales > Desulfonatronovibrionaceae > Desulfonatronovibrio > Desulfonatronovibrio hydrogenovorans. The sequence continues at coordinate 121,090 of NZ_JMKT01000010.1, read as the reverse complement.
GCTGCGTATTGGCGCATGTCCATGAACAGGTCGTATTCCCGGGATTTTCTTTTTTCCGAGGCTGTAACCAGGCTGTTTTCCAGTTCCTTGAGCCGGGCTGTGACATACCGTTCACTGGAAACCAGGGTCTGGCGGCGTTCAAAATGATCAGGCACCTTGTCCTGAACTGCCCTGGACAGTTCAAAATAATATCCAAAAACCCTGTTGAATCCGAGCTTGAGCTTGGGCAGGCTGTTCTGGTCCTGTTCAGTCTCCAAAAGTTGTTTGAGTCTGGCCTGGCCGTGGTCGGTGAGTTCAATTAGTTCGTCCAGTTCCGGATCAAAGCCCTGTCTGAAAATACCTCCTTCAGTTATGAGGTGGGGAGGATTGTCCGGAAAGGCCCTGGTCAGAGTGGTCTCAAGTTCCTCCAGATCGTCCCAGTCTGCAAGCAGATTTTCCAGCAGACCTGGCTGGTGGCTGGAGTTTTCCAGAATGGACCTGATTTCCGGCAGGATCTTCAAAGAATGGCCAAGGGCGGCAAAATCTTTAGGCGTACACCTGTTCAGAGTGATCCTGGTTGAGATCCTTTCCAGGTCAAAGGTCTTTTTTAGCTTCTGTCTCAGGGAACTGCGCAGGCTATCCGAAGTCAGGAAAAGATTTGTCATTTCCTGGTTGGCCCGGATTATCCCGGATTCCTTCCAGGGCTGTTGCAGGCGTTTTTCCAGGTATCGTCCGCCCATGGGGGTGATGGTGCTGTCCAGGGCATGGACCAGTGTACCTGGTCCTTTATCTCCGCTCAGACTCCGGAATATTTCCAGGTTTCGGATGGAAACTTCGTCCAGGTTCAGATATCTGCCTGGTACCATGGGCCTGAACGGGGCCATATGTCCAAGATCGCCCTTGTGGGTCTGGATCAGATACATGAGCACTGCACCGCAGGCCCTGATCAGGGCTGGTTTGTCCTGGAGGTCCAGGACTTCCAGGGAAGAGACCTGCTGATCCCTGAGGATCAGTTCAGCACCGGATCTCTGATCAAAATAGGAGTTCTGGGGAACAAAGTTGAAGCGCTTTTTGAGCCCGGCATGGACAGCAGGCAGGGTGAATCCTGTAGGTGCCAGGATTTCTGAGGGGTTTAGCTTATAGATCCATTGCCAGATATCATGGAGGTTTTTCAGTTCAAGGCCGGTCCATTCTCCAGTGGAAAAGTCAGCCCAGCACAGGGCACCGGTGCTTTGGTCCTGGTCCCAGTACAGGGAGGTCAGGTAGTTGTGTTCCTTGGCTGAAAGACTTGATTCCTCGACCACTGTACCCGGAGTCAGAATCCTGGTCACAGCCCTCTTGACCAGGCCCTTGGCCTGTCTGGGGTCTTCGACCTGGTCGCAGATGGCCACCTTGTGACCCTTTTCCAATAGTTGTCTTAAGTACTCATCGCAGGCGTGGTGGGGTACTCCGCACATGGGCACCCTGGTCTGGGCATTCGGGTTTCTGGAGGTCAGGGTAATCTGAAGCTCCCTGGCTGCAGTTTCAGCGTCTTCAAAAAAGAGCTCATAAAAATCTCCCATCCGGAAAAAGAGGAGGGCATCAGGGTTTTCCTGTTTAATCCGGAGATACTGCTCCAGCATGGGAGTCAGCTTGATGTTCTGAGGCAGACTGAAGGGTTTGGCAGTAGGTGGCATATTGGATTCAAACCGGTGTCAAGCAGTCGGGGCAGGACCAATTGGCCAGCCCGTATGGTTTATTCATTCAAAAGAGTCCTGAAGGAAATGGAGTGCCAGCTGTAGCATCTGGGACATAAATAAAAGAGCTGTTCCCGTTTAAGACCGCATCTGCGGCAGACAAACCTTTTGACCATCCTGGCCTTGCGGGTGAAAAAACCGAGCTGGGTCTTGAAGGATTCGGTCATGATCTGTTCCTGCTGGGTGATGTCCAGGATTTCCAGCCTGGCCGGCCAGAATTCCGGGTCCATGACCAGAGATTTTTCCAGCCACTCTCTGGTTTGTTCCATCTTGCCCGATTCTTTTAAAAAGATTGAGCAATAGTAGCAGAAAATCAGGCTCTGCTCAAAGCTGCCCAAGGTCTCCACGATGATTCTTGAGCAATTCTCATTAATAAAGTCATGCCCTTGATCCGGGGACCTTTTTCGGATGAACTGATAGAGACCCTCCAGGAGAACAAAACGCAGATCATCCTTGACCAGCTCCAGGGCCTTTTTCAGATTGGCCTGCAGGTTGTTCCATTGTTCCAGTTCATAGTCCCGGCAGATGATTTCCAGCCAGGCTTCCACTGACCCGGGATAAACTCTGATTGCCTTGTGGATGAGTCTGTAGGCTGAATTTTCATCACCGTTCCGGGCGGCCTGGCCAGCGTCTTTGACCATGTAATGGGCCTGGGCCAGGGGCTGGCCCAGCAGGGAGTAGTATTTGGCAGCCCGGTCAAAATCGTTGGTGTCAGCGTAGAGTCTGGCCATTTCCTTGAGAATGGCCGGATCATCGCCGGTAATTCTATGGGCCTGTTCCAGGGCGGCATGAGCCCGGTCCAGGATTCCGGCCCGTTTGAAGTCAATGCCCAGCTCAAACCAGGCCCTGGCCTTGAACTGCTCGTTGAGCTGCGGCCTGGCAATGAGATTGGTCCGAATCTGAATTGCCCTTTCAATTTCGCCCTGGGATCGGAACAGGTTGCCCAGGGCCAGGTAAATTTCAACCGCATCCGGATTGTTCCTGACAACCCGGCTCAGTTCTCCAATGGCTGCAAAGGTGTCCTGGGAAGGAGGCAGGAAACCTTCGCTGAACTGAAGAAGGGAGTTCTTTTCATCCCTGGTGCGGCGTTTAAGCCCTTGAAGCCAGTGAAACATGAAGTCCTTTTTTCTGCGGTGCCCAGGGCCGGGGCCTAGGGCCTGGTTCCGTTTTCCTGAGAGTCCATGACAAAGCTGTCATTGTCCAGAGGCATGTTGCGCAGAGAGTTAACCTCTTCCTCCAGATCCTTGATTCTGGCCCGGTTTTTCCTGATTTCTCCGCTCAGGCGGATTTTCTCGGCCAGTAAATAGATAAGGGAGATGAATCCTCCAGCCACAAAGGCCAGCAACACTATGAGATAATAAGGAATGTCCCTGCTCTGGAATTCAGCTCCCAGCAGGTCCAGGTGAAGTCTGACCGTGGTGGACAGGAGTTCATGGTTCTGGACAAAGAAAAGCATGGAAAAGAAAAACAGCAGAATCAGAGCGGCCACTCTAAGGTATTTCATGGAATGCTCCTTTTATGTGGTAAGGGTTTTGAAAAATGGTTTCAGTTTGGTGTAAGTTGACTGCAGGTGCTCGGGTATGACCATGGTTTCACTCATGACGGCCATGAAAGAATGGTCTCCCACCCATCTGGGCACCAGGTGAAAATGAAGGTGTTCCTTTATTCCAGCCCCTGCTGCCTCACCGATGTTCAGGCCGATGTTTATTCCCGGCGGGTTAAAGGCTGTCTTGAGAATCCTGGTGCAGGATCTGATAAGGAGCATCATTTCCTGGACCTCATGGTCCTGGAGTTCGGTCATGCACTGGACATGTCTGAACGGGGTAACCATGATATGGGCGTTACTATACGGAAATTTATTCATGATGACAAAGCACTGCTCAGCCCTGTGCAGGACCAGGCGCTGCCTGTCCTCGTCCCTGTGCCGGGGGAGGCAGAAAACGCATTCATCCGGCTTGGGGCCAAGGATGTATTCTATCCGCCAGGGTGCCCATAAAGCTTTCATTTCAACTCTGATCCACTGTTGATGCTTCTGCTTACAATATCTGGCTCAGAAACTTTTTGGTCCTGGGGTGTTCAGGACTCTGAAAAAAATGTTCAGGAGTTCCGGTTTCCACGACTTTTCCTTCATCCATGAATACTACCCTGTCCGCCACCTGTCTGGCAAATCCCATTTCGTGGGTCACCACCACCATGGTCATTCCCTCCAGAGCCAGATTGACCATGACTTCCAGGACTTCGCCAATCATCTCCGGATCCAGGGCTGAAGTTGGTTCATCAAAGAGCATTATTTTGGGATTCATGGCCAGAGCCCTGGCTATGGCCACCCTCTGCTGCTGGCCCCCTGAAAGCTGAGCCGGATAAGCAGCAGCCTTGTCTTTTATCCCGACTTTTTCCAGAAGATACATTGCCGTTTCCCTGGCCTGGAGAGGGGGCACCTTTTTCAGTTTCATGGGGGCCATGGTCAGGTTTTGAAGCACGGACTTGTGGGGAAAAAGATTGAAGTTCTGAAAGACCATCCCCAGTTCCATCCGGACCTTGTTGATGTCGCATCTTTTATCGGTGATGTTCTGACCATCAATTATTATCTCACCCCGGTCAACACTCTCAAGCCTGTTAATGGCCCTGAGCAGGGTGCTCTTGCCAGAGCCGCTGGGGCCGATAATAACCACCTTTTCCCGCCTGGCCACCTGCAGGGAAACATTGCTCAAGGCCTGGATATTTCCGAAGTATTTAAAAATATTGTTGATCTGAATCATGGGCTGACTATTTTCTGTCATATGGCCTTACCTTGTCTTCCAGGATACTGACGATTTTCGACAGGATCAGGGTTATCATCAGATAGATGAGGGCGATCATGGTATAGGTTTCAAAATAGGCAAAGGTCTGGGTGGCAAATTCCCGGCCCCGGCGCAGCAGGTCGGATACAGCCAGGATGGACACCAGAGAAGTGTCTTTTAAAAGGGCTATGAACTCGTTGCCCACTGGGGGCAGGATAGTGCGCATGGCCTGGGGAATGATCACATAGAACATGGTCTGGGACTTGCTGAATCCCAGGGATCTTGCTGCTTCGGTCTGTCCCTTGTCAATGGATTCGATGCCGGCCCGGAACACTTCGCCCATGTAGGCCCCGTAGCAGACAGTCATGGCTATGATTGCAGCTGTAAAGGGATGAACCCTGAAGAATGTGCCCAGGGCATAGTAAATATAAAACAGCTGAACCAGCAGAGGGATTCCCCTGATAACCTCAACATAGACAGAGGCAATGAGGTTTATTGCCGGGTTTTTGGACAGCCTGCCCAGGCCGGTAAAGAGTCCAACTATCAGGGACAGAATAATGGACAGGGAGGTAATCTGAAAGGTTATCAGGATCCCGTCGGGCACAAACTTGATAATCCGCAGGTATGGATCGGGCTTGTACAGGATCAGGAAAATAATGGCGGATACAGCTCCGACAAAGGTCACCCTCCAGGCGTTTACCATGCCCCGGTCCTTGGATGAAGGGATGGCTGCCCCGTCTGTGACTTCGATTTTGATTTTATTATCGTTCATTGGGTAATGGTTGTGTAGGTCAATATCGAACAGATCCTGATTCAGAGGGTCTTGGCCGGTTGAGGTTCGAGATCCTGAACCAGGCAGACCCGGACATGACTTGAAAAAAGATCAGCTTGTCCAGATTGATGGATGCGGACCGCCGTCTGGACCAGCTGGGAGAGCCGCAGGTTTCAGTCAAAAAGACTAGGGTTTCACATTGAATAGTGGCTGTCCAGTCTGGATGGGCCGGGACCGTCCGGGTTCCAGAAGCACCAAGTCCCGCTGTCGTACTTTTAAAACCACCGGACAAAACCTGGCTCCAGAAGGACCGGCAATGCAAAAGGGACCGGAGAGGTGATTCACCACTCCGGTCCCGGCATTTTTTTACAGACCAAACCACTTGGCCTTGAGTTCGTCTTCGATTCCCTTGTCCTTGACAGCCTGGATTCCCTTGTTGATCAGTTCCAGGACCCTTTCATTGCCTTTTTGGACAGCAATTCCATAGTATTCGGGATCATCAGATTCAATGACCGAGACCAGCTTGAGTCTTTCTGAAAATCTGGGTTCGTTCAGGGCGTACTGGGCAGCAACAGGGTCATCGCAGACCACTCCGTCAATGCGGCCATTGTAAAGGTCCTGCATGGCCAGACCGATTTCATCATATGAGCGGGCGTTGACTCCGGACACTCTTTGAATGGCAAAGTAACCGGTGGTTCCGATCTGGGCACCCACGGTCTTGCCTTTGAGGTCTTCCAGGGTCCTGGCAGCGCTGTCTTTGGGGACCACGAGTCCCTGTTTGACTTCATAGTAGGGGATGCTGAAGTCCATGGCCTTTTTCCGTTCTTCAGTAATGCTCACAGAAGAACAGATGGCATCGTAATTGCCTGCAGCCAGTCCGGCAAAGATTCCGTCCCAGGCAGTGTTCCTGAATTCAGGGGTGAACCCTGCTTCCTGACCTACGGCAGTCATGTAATCAATGGAATAACCAACGATCTGTCTGTTTTCATCAATCATCTCCATGGGGGGCCAGGTGGCGTCCACAGCAAATACGATTTTTTCAGCCAGGACCGGTTTGGCAAAGAGCAGCAGAGCCAGTACCAGAAAAGTGAGCTTCCTAAACATCCTTAACAGCCTCCTGAAATAAAGTTTAAAACACCTTGCTGACCAGAATACAAAAAAATGAATATTATTTCATTGGTAATCCTAGGTCAAGAAAGGAAATAATGGCCAGGACATAAATTAATCCAGGACAGGGCTTTTGGGGATAATTCACTGGCCCGGTCTTTATTTTATTGACTTGGCTTTAAGTTGTTTTTAAGCAGAGTAGTTGCTGAATGGCGGCCGGGTCTATTTCAGGATCGAGATGGCCAGCCTGAATGGCCAGCGTAAGTATCTAAAGGCTGTCCAGGTGGCTCTGGACAACGGTTATTCAGAAGAGATCAACCAGGACCGGCCCGGTTCTAAGGACTGAAGGAGCCGGATGTTACTCAGGTCTGGGTCTGCCAAATAAAATATTACAAGGCTGGATGATTAATGGACAAAAAAGTTGAGCAGGTGATTAAGAAATTTGCTGAGTCAGTGGTCAATGTGCTGGGGACGATGGCCATGACCGAGGCCAGACCTGGAGCGGCGTTTGTGAAAAAGGACAACAGGGCCGGAGGGGACATATCCGGAGTGATCGGCTTTTCAAGCTCCACAGGGCGAAGCAAAGGCACCATGTCCCTGACTTTTACTCAGGAAGCTGCCCTGGGCGTTGTGAACAGCATGCTGGGTGAAGAATTCTCTTCCATAAACAATGACGTGGAAGATGCAGTGGGGGAGCTGACCAACATGATCTGCGGTCAGGCCAGGAAAGGGCTTTCTGAAATAGGCATGAACTACGAAGGGGCTATCCCTTCGGTAATTACCGGTAAGAATCATTCCATCCGCCACGTATCGTCTTCAGCCATACTGGCCATTCCTTTTGAAACAGCCAGCGGTCCTCTGATCGTGGAGGTCTGCTTCTCCTGAACCACCCCGGTTTCTCAAGAATATTTCTGCCCTTGAACACCCCTGCCTGGAAGACCAGTCCGGGCTTTGGCCCGGAGTGAGGTCAGCCTGCAGGTTGTTCGGATTTTGGAGGCAAGTTGATGGCCCGGCTTTTTCGGCAGTAATCAAAGGGAGATTTTCTGACCGGGCTCCATGCTGATCAGCTCGGTTTCCGGCGCCCTTTGGGTCAATTCCCGGGCAAAGGATTGAGTATCCTGTTCCAGAACCGGGAATGAACCCCAGTGCATGGGGACAACCTGCCTGCACTTGAGGAGTCTGCAGGCCAGGGCAGCCTGCCTGGAATCCATGGTGAAAACCCCGCCAGTGGGCAGGATAGCCAGATCTATTTGATAGAGTTCACCCCAGAGTCCCATGGTGGCGAAAATGCCGGTATCCCCGGCATGGTAGATGCAGAATCCATTCTCAAGGGTAAGGATGAAGCCCACGCAGACACCCTGGTCTGAAGAGTGTTCAGCCTGAGTCATGGTCACCTGGACTCCCTTGAATTCCACAGTCCCCCCGATGTTGAATCCGATACCATTAAGGATCTGGTCCGGCCTGACTCCCTGGGCCTTGCATCTGCCGGCTAATTCGACAATGGCTCCCAGGTGAGCGCCTGTATTTTTACAGATCTCCACGGCCTGACCCAGGTGATCGGCATGGTCATGGGTGACCAGAACCAGGTCGGCTTTTTTAACTGAGGCTGAACTGGTTTGGGCTGAAGGGTTTCCTGTAAACCAGGGATCAATAAAGATGTTCAGATCAGGAGTGATAATCTCGAAATTGGCATGTCCATGCCAGATGAGCTGATTGGCCATGATGTCCTCCATGCTGTTATGAACTTAGGGTGGCATGTGCTTTGAGAGCGTTACCAGGGCTGCCGGTCAGACACCTTCCCAGCGTTTAAATAAATTGTTTTCAATGCCCAGAGCGTCAAGTATCCTGCCGGTAATATGTTTGATCAGGTCATCCATGCTTTGGGGGCCATGGTAGAATCCGGGGCAGGGCGGAAGAATGGTTGCCCCGCAGTCATGGGCTTTGAGCATGTTTTCCAGGTGGATGCGGTTGAGGGGAGTTTCCCTGGGCACCAGGATAAGGGGGCGTTTCTCCTTGAGGCAGACGTCAGCAGCCCTGTGGACCAGGTTATTGCCCAGACCGTTGGCAATGGCTGCCAGGCTGGCCATTGAGCAGGGGCAGACGATCATCCCCTGGTGGAAGAATGACCCGCTGGAAGCAGGCGCTCCCAGCTGGTCCTGGCTAAACACATGGTCGGCCAGGGACAAAACCTGTTCATGGCCTGGTGCTTCCAGGTCAAGAACCATGCGGGCCGCATCCGACAGGATCAGGTGCAGTTCAAAATCCTGTTTTTTGATCTGGCGGATGAGTTCCAACCCATACGGCATTCCACTGGCACCGGTCAGGGCCAGAATGATTTTTTTCATTGGTGAACCTTTGCTGATGTATTTTGCTGAAGTAAAATTAATAAATGAATTCGGCTGAACTTACAATGGCTGTCCTTAATCTGGTCTGACCGAATATAAGGTCCTGTTCAAAAACACCGGAACCAGGTGCTTGACATCCTGGGAACAGAGGAATATTTGATCAATTCCCCTGGAGGGCAATTAGCTCAGGTGGATAGAGCGCCAGCCTCCGGAGCTGGAGGCCGCAGGTTCGAGTCCTGCATTGCCCACCACTCAATCTCCTTGAATTCTTTATCTTTTCTTGGTCAGCATCAAAAAGAATCTACATCCCCTTGGCATAAGATTTATGATGGATCTTTGACTTGCTTCTGGGTTGGGCGTATTATTCTACCCACTCAGGAGCCGGGGCCGGGTTATTCTCTGGATAGTGCACCCTTGACCATAAACCCGGCCCCGGCATTTGTTCAGATCCAGTCAAGGGCTGATCCCCGGCCCCGGCATTTGTTCAGATCCAGTCAAGGGCTGATCCCTGACCCCGGAATCAGGATCAGCCAGTTCAAGGATGAAGCCGGGATAACTGCAGGTGGAGGCCGGAACCATGAAGACCATCAGAATATTTTCAGTGCTGTTTTTTCTTTTAGCCCAGGCTGGTCATGCTGCTGAGTTTTCAGCGGACATGGTCATGGAAACGGCCTTTGGCCTGCAGACCGGAAAATTTTATCATAAAAATCCAGACCTGTCCCGGACCGAAATGATGGGCATGACCAGTATTGTGAAGTATCCCATGGTCTACCAGGTTTTTGATGAAACCCGGAAGTATGTGGTCACTGATCTTGAGGAGATGAGCCAGGACTATCCAGGTGCCCATGTCCGGGATTTTGATGAGTTTATAAAAGAAAATGGATTTGAGAAAGTCGGATCAGAAACCATAGAAGGGTACAAAACCAGCATCTACCAGGGACAGCTGGAAATCGGTCCGGGCCAGGATGGACAGCCCATGACCGTATCCATGAAACTCTGGTATTCCAGGGAGCTGAATTACGCCCTGAAGACAGAAACCAGTCTCCCGGCCCATATGGGCGGCAGGGTGGTGTCCCACCTCAAGAATATCAGCAAGGGCAGGCAGGCTGAAAGTCTCTTTGAAGTACCCGCTGGTTATACTCAGGTCTCAAGCATTCCCCAGGCCATGGGGTTTGGTTCCATGTCTGAAGGGATGGAAGGGATGCCTTCAATCCAGGACATGCCTTCCCAGCAGGAGATGGACGAGATGATGGAAATGATGCAGGAAATGATGCAGCAGATGGCTCAGTAAGCAGAGGCTGGGTCAAATGAGGCAGCAAGCCAGCAGTATCTGTCCTGGATCATTATCAGCCGGCTGTTTCTGAGTCACTGTTCAGTCCTGTCCGGACCAGAATCAGCTTTACTGAAACGACCTTTGGATGGTTGTTTTTCCGGCCTGACCAGGTTGTTCCGGAACAGGCCGGCAGGAGAAAAGGGGACAAAGTCAGACAAGCTGTAAAGATTATCCTTTGCATCCGACAAATATAATCATGGGGTATTCCCCCTGGTTCAGGATGTGCCGGTCATAGATTCCAGTCAGTGGTTTCTGGTCCATGGTCATGCCTGCCCTTTTGAACACCCCGGCCCACTGTTTTTCTGAAAAAAGACCCAGAGCATGCTGTTCAGTGTGCATGGTCAGATCTGTCTTCTCCCGGATCAGGTAACAGAAGACAGCCTCATAAGAGTCAGGCTGATCCGGATAGACGTGGTTATTCTCCATAAGGGTGACGTGGATGCCTTTTTTGTGGCCTGAATAGGCAAAATTATTGTTCATGAAGGTTTCTCTGGTCTTGCCCACCACCAGCAACACCCCGCCCGGCTTCAGGTGCAGGACTGCAGTCTTAATGGCCTGGCCCAAATCATCCTCGGTTTGCATGTAATCAATGCTGTCCGGAATAACCACTACATCAAACTCTTTATTCAGGCGGATGGTGCGCATGTCACCCTGGATGTACTCAACTTCCGGGTTGGCTGTCCTGGCCAGGTCCTGCATGCCCGGGCTCAGGTCCACTCCGGTTATTTGAAAGTGGTGCTTAAGGAACCGGTCATGGCTGCCTGCGCCGCTGCCCAGGTGGAGCATGGTTTTAGGAGGCTGGGCTGAATACTCGTGGACCAGCCTGACATAAACTGAAACTTCTTCCTGATATTCAGACGGTTCGCCCAGCCACTCTTCAGTCCAGGCCAGTTCATTATAGGCTTTCCACTTGGACATGTTGATCACCTGTTTCTGTTAAGAATGCTTAATAAACAATACGTGCCCGGCCGGCATGGATTCGACTTTATATTCTCCAGACTTTCGGCCTTGGACCGGGTTTCCGGGCCTTGAGCCCTGCATCATCCTGGCATTAAAAAAAATGTAACACAAGGATTCTTGCATTGAGTGCTGATTTTTTTATCTTTAACCGTCTTTTTTATCAGGACAATCCTGATTTTTATCCCCAATCCTGTTCCAAACTTTCTAACCCACTAAAAATGATAAGAAAATACTGGATTATTATTCTGATATCAGCACTTCTTTTAGCTGGTTTCGGTTCTACACTGCTTACAGGTTATTTTGTTGCCCAAAGGACCATTCAGGAGGAAATTCATCAGAACACCCTTCCTCTGACAAGTGACAATATTTATTCTGAAATTCAAAAAGATCTTGTCCTTTCAATTCATATTTCCTCCCAGATGGCTCATGACACTTTTGTCAAAGAGTGGGTGGTTTCCGGAGAAAAAGAGCCTCAAAGGATGATCAGGTATCTGTCTGAAATCCAGAACAGGTTTAAGACAGTTACAGCCTTTTTTGTTTCCGATATCACCCATAATTATTACCATCCTGATGGAATAATTAAAAAAGTATCCAGGGATGATCCGGGCGATTCCTGGTATTTCCGGTCCAGGTCTTTGCCCGCGCCTTACGAAATAAACATTGATGCAGATACAGCAGATCCTTCCCGGATGACCATTTTTGTGAACTACCAGGTGCATGATTTTAAAGGGGAGCTGATCGGGGTAACCGGTGTCGGGCTTGAACTCAGCCAGGTTCAGAGTGTTCTGAATGCTTATCAGGGGAAATACAACAGCACAGTCTTTTTTGTTGATAATGCAGGCAAGACAGTGCTGCATGCAGATGATTTTGCCTTTCCCCTGGACCTGCACCACTGGAAAGGCTTTTCCACCCGGGCCCTGAATATCCTGACCACACCTGGAGCTTCTTTTGAATACAAAGTAGATGGCCGTTCCTACCTGGTAAACTCAAGGTTTATTCCTGAGTTCAATCTTTTCCTGGTTATCTTGAAAAGCACTGATGACATGGAACAGGTCCTTGGAAGCAGGCTCAAGCAGAATTTTGTCATAGGCATGCTTATTACCCTGTCAGTAATTGCCATTGTCAGCATTTTGCTGAGGAGATACCACCAGAATCTTGAAAAACTGGCCAGCATTGATCCCCTGACAGGGGCATTCAACAGAAACGCCTTTTCTTTGATCTTCTCGCACACGATCAAACAAAAACATAGAAGTGGAGATCCGTTGTCATTAATGCTTGTTGATATTGACAACTTTAAGGAAGTAAATGATCAGCACGGACACCAGATGGGTGATCTGGTCCTAAAAGATATATCCAGGACCATCCTGGGGGTCATTCGGGAAGCAGATGTATTTTGCAGATGGGGTGGAGAAGAGTTTGTTATACTTTTTGCAAACTGCTCCATAGACAAGGCTGTTCAGGTGGCTGAAAAAATAAAGGAGGCCTGTTCCAGTCTGGAAATCGGTCCATACGGCAAACCTCTGAGGATCACGGTCAGCGCCGGGGTGGTGGAACACAGGGCTGATGAGTCTCTGGAAGAGATGATCGTCCGGGCAGACAAGCTCATGTATACGGCCAAAAAACAGGGTAAAAACAGGGTTGTTTCTTAGTAGCAGCAAATACCATTGCTCCAGCTGATGGAGGGTTATTACCGGAAACTGTCTGGCAAATCTTTTATTTGACGAATCGATCCAGCAAGATATCTTCAACATTCCGTCTGGAATCTATAACGGATAAAACAAAAACAGTTATCTCTGATATTCTGTAAATAATCCGCCAGGGAGGAACAATTATTTCTCGATAAATGTGTATGCCCTGATCTTTCAGCTCCGGTACGATCCTGCCCTGATCAGGCAGGGTGTAGAGTCTTGACGCCTTCTCTCTGATGCTTTTCAGTATTCGCAGCCCACTTTCCGGGCTGTCAGCTGCTATATGATCAATTATCTGTTTCAAATCGCTTTGCGCAACAGCAGCCCATTTAATTTGGTATGCCTGGCTCATTTATCGATTTCTTTCAGTGCGCTCTCGATTTCATCGAACACTTCTTCTTGTGACTTTGTCCGTCCCTCCCTGATATCGGCTTCCCCTATTGAAATCAGCTTTAACAGACCGAGGGCATTACGCATATTTTCGTAACTCTGAGGATCTTGAAGCACAGCTCGAGGTTCACCATTTTGGGTTATTATAACAGGCCGATGCGTTTCATTAATTTGCCTGAGTAAATCGGCTGCCCGTGATTTTAAAAAGGTAACCGGTTTAATATCGTTTGTAATATTCATATTTTTTCCTCCAGTCTGAATAAAGTGCCATATTCGGACCGAAAGTCAAGTTTTAATGCAACTGCTCAGCAGGTCTCCTGTCAGGTTAACCCCCGACCCTGCTTTGATATTTCTTGAAATTCTCAGCCTGCTCAAAAATTTCCTTGTACACTTCATCTCTATCCACCGGGGGATGGCCGTGTCCGGCCAGGAGGTTGATCAGATCGGCCTTGAGTTCAGCCTTGATGTCGTCACGGCGGTCCCAGTCAGTGTATCTGGCTTCATCGTCCATTGATGGATTCCATGATCCGCCTGAAACTCTGGGCGCCGGCCTCGAGGTTTTCCACGATCTCTTCGGCCAGCACATCCGGGTCAGGCAGGTTGTCCAGATCAGCCAGGCTTTCATCCCTGATCCAGAAGATGTCCAGGCTGGTTTTGTCCCGGGCGATGATCTCGTCATACGTGAATCTGCGCCACCTGCCGTCCGGGTTGTCTTCAGACCAGGTTTCTTTGCGCTGATGGCGGTTCCTGGGATTGTAGCAGGCAACAAAATCTTTGAGGTCCTGGTAGGTCATCAGGTTTTTCTTTTTGGTGAAATGAATGTTGGTCCTGAAATCATAGAACCAGACTTCCCTGGTCCAGGGAGCTTTGGCCGCGGGCTTGTTGTCGAAAAAGATCACATTGGCCTTGACCCCCTGGGCGTAAAAGATGCCGGTGGGAAGCCTCAGGATGGTGTGCAGGTCGGTATTGTCCAGGAGCTTTCGCCGCACGGTTTCACCAGCTCCCCCTTCAAAGAGCACATTGTCCGGCACCACCACGGCAGCCTGCCCGGTGGTCTTGAGCATGGTGCGCACATGCTGGACAAAATTGAGCTGTTTGTTGGAGGTGGTGGCCCAGAAATCCTGCCGGTTGTAGCGCAGGTCTTCTTTTTCCTGTTTGCCCAGGCCGTTGGTGATGGTGATGCTGCTTTTCTTACCAAAGGGCGGATTGGTCAGGACATAGTCGTAACGGTCACCGGTATCTGCGATCAATGCGTCATTGGGTGAAATGGCTGATTCACCGGTAATCTCTCCAATGTTGTGCAGGAAACAGTTCATGAGTGCCAGGCGCCTGGTGTTGGCCACGATCTCGTTGCCGAACAAGGTCTGATTCTTAAGAAACTTTTTCTGCTCCTTGTCCAGGTTGTACTCCCTGACTAAAAAATCATAAGCAGCCAGGAAAAACCCGCCGGTGCCGCAGGCCGGGTCGGCGATGGTTTTTAAGGGTTCAGGCCGGACGCATTCCACCATGGCCCGGATCAGGGATCTTGGGGTAAAATATTGCCCGGCTCCGCTTTTAACGTCTTCAGCGTTTTTTTCCAGCAGGCTCTCGTAAATATCCCCTTTGACGTCCGCGCCCATCATGACCCAGTTTTCCGCGTCGATCATGTGGATGATCTTGAAGAGCTTGGCCGGGTCCTGGATCTGGTTCTGGGATTTGACAAAGATCTGCCCGATCATGCCTTTCTGCTTCCCCAGGCTTCTTAGCAGGGTGATGTAATGGGCTTCGAGATCCGCGCCTTTCCGGGTTTTCAGGCTGTCCCATCTGTATTCTTCCGGAATGCCTACATCTTTTTTGTAAATCCTGCTGTATTCATCAGCCATTTTGAGGAACAAAAGATAAGTGAGCTGTTCCAGATAATCACCGTAACTCACCCCGTCATCGCGCAGGGTGTGGCAGAAACTCCAGACTCTTGAAACAATGCTTGCCGTGTCGTTCATATTATTTCTTTTCTAAGTTTGTATAGTATTTTTGTTTTGGACTCTTAGGCTTGTCAGGGATCACAGGCTTTAAGAGGCCTTCTTTCAGTAATGGCTTAAGAATGGTTGCTCTAAAATGCTCACGATGCTTCAAGCCAAGTAGGTTCATAATTTCAGAGGTCGATTTTGGGATCATGCAAAACGCAATAATATTTTTGACTTGCTCGGTGACTTGCTCGGTAACTTGCTCGGTAACTTGCTCGGTAACTTGCTCGGTAACTTGCGGGGTGAGCGGTACGATGCACTTAAAAATATCTTCCTCAATCATTTCAGGATCTTTTCCCCCGGAATAGTGGCGGCAGTACTTGAAAAGATTCCTCACCCCGGAGCCAAGCTCATCCGCCCGCCCGATCTCCTTGAAGAAGCGGGCGATTACCGGGTTCTTGGGAAAGGGTGAAAAACTGGCTGGATTGATCAATCCCTGTCCATGGGGCTTGTTGCTGTTTTCGGTAAACAGCCGATGGGTTTCAATAACGAGCTTGGCCGGATAGGGATTCAGAAATTCACGGTGAATGAGCATGTTTGCCGCCACTTCCCTGAACATATGATCTCTGAGACTAATACGCTGAGCCTTTTCCATGAAAAACTTGTCCGGAAGATGTTTGGCGACGAATGTCATCAGGCGTTCGTAACTCTCGACCAGGTTTGTCCGGATATCATCGCGATCGTCATACCTGTCGATATTATCACGCCGAAGCAGAGCATCAGTGCGGTGGTGGGGAAGGACAGACAGAATTACCTGATCTTCTCCCAAGAGGAGGACTGCCGCAAGTGAAAAGCCCTTTTTTCCGCTCTGATAGTCACGCTGGAAAAGCTGAGCGCTTTGCAGCAGCTCCATATCCGTCATCCCTGACCAGGGATGACCGGGCTTTTGGTTCACTGCCAATGTTCGAGCCTTGGCTATAAGGTCTGAACGGAGATCTTTAATGGTGACATAAGGATAGATGCGATTTTCGGAATAAGAGGTCTGTTTCCGGGCATAAAGGGCGGCGACCAGGTTTGTATTGCCGGTAATATCGAAGTCACCGTCCTCATTCCGGTCGTATATCCTGCCGTTGAAACGATGAACCTGGGAGCTTTCGGGTACAAAAAGACGGATTATCCTTTTCCCCTGGATGGTCCAATCCTCGGGGGACAGGTAGAATGATGGATTCAGTCTCTGCGGGTTATTCAGACCGGTGACCAAGTCTTTTTTGACCTGCTCCACCGCCTCGATATCGATGCCGGTTATTGTTCCATTATCATCCACGCCAAGGAACAAATCTCCGCCGTTCCGGTTAAGGAACGCACATATACTTTCAAAAACATTTCTGCTCAGACCGCTTCGGCACTCCTTGAATTCGACAGCAATCCCCTCTCCAGCGCGGATCAGTTTAGTTATTCCTGCCTTGTTCATTTGTTTGATTTCCCTTTGCGTCTTTTGAGCCTTTGCGGTGAATTCTTACGCAGGCTTTCCTTTTCCTCCCGGATACGCGCCAGCAGGCTTTCCGCCGAGTTTTCACCGGAAATCAGTTCCGGGTGCGCCGCCCTCCACTCCCTGGTCAGCTCCCCTTCAAATGCCTTTTTCAGAATGCTCTGCCGCAGGGCTTCAGCCTTTGTCAGGCTGTCTTCAATGGTTTGTTCCAGCTGATCACAGACTGAGAGGCGGATTTCGATTTCGGAAACTATGGCTTGTTGTTCTTCCGGTGAGCATAAAGATATTCTATACTTTTTTAGCTGGGTTGTTTCGATGCTTTCAACCGTTGTTCCACTTTTCGCGCAATTATTGCGAATATTAAATTCATTCGCTACACAGTACCAATAAACATATTCGGGGAAAACTTTAAATGGAGTAAACGCTTGTAAATCCTGATTTACTGTGGAAATTTCAGTTGTAATTGATACAGGCAGTGTTCTTCGCAAAATTCCACTCCGTACAACAAATAAAACTGAGTCCGATGGAATAAGCTTTGCACTTGATTCTTCAACAGCAGCCTTTGTTATCTTATCAATCGTAATTTTTATATATTGATTCTTCATGTCTTTCGGGGAAACCCACAAAACATCTCCATCAAGCCAATAATCTTTTCTTTGTTTGCTTGGAGTTCCTCCCCCAGTCCAATAACCACAATAGTCGAGATATGACCATCCCCAAGCATCTGGCAGTTCCGGCAACTCAGCCAGTTCATTTTCCGTGAGTGGCGACAGGTCTTTGGGTTTTCTGGGTTTGGCGGTTTTTTTACTGCCGTCTTTCTTTGCCTGCTCACAGGCCTTTTTCCATTCTTCCACCTGTTTCTGATAATGCGCTTCCCGCTCTTTTTTGATGCGTTCCAGAAGCTTTTCCGCAGGCTCCAGCGGGTTTCCGGCCTGTATCTGCTGTTCCCGCCATTCCTGGGTCAGCTTGCCTTCAAAGGCATATTTCAGCACAGCCTGACGATAGGTTTTCAACTGTTCCCTGGCTTTTTTCAGGCTTTCAACGCCGTTGTCCAGTTCGGAAAAGAGTTCTTCGATTTTGTCTACAATGCGGAGTTGTTCGCTAAGGGGAGGGACTGGCAATTTAATGGATTTTAATTTCGTTGCATTTACATTTTGAACAGCTATTCCAAGTTTTTTTTCTGATATGTTTGTCCAATAAAATGGGCTTTCTAAGAAATATTTGAATAGTTTTTTGTTTATTAATGGATTAAAACGAATCAAATAAGAAGCAAATACCGCTTTTTCTGGTTTTGTAATCAAATAGCTAATACCAACTGAACCAGCACGAGATATAACAATATCTCCCTCTTTTAAAAAATATTTTTTTGGATTTTCTGGGTTCTTTAAACAATAAGGTACCGTCTTCCAATTTATTTTGCCCGATGTAATATCTGTTGTTCTTAAAAGTTTTATGTCTCCATTTTCGACAGCTTTTGTTGTATAACCATATTGTGGGCTGGTGCAAACGTCTTCAATTGTTTTTTCTATCCAACTATTAGGAAAAATGTTTGATTTGTTTTTCATCATTACGCCGCCAAAGCCTCATTCATCTCATCAATAATCGAATCCAGATCATCACCAAACAACTGATACATCTTGCCAATGCCCCCCTGTCCGTCAAACGGGGCGTAATCCAGATCATCCTTTTCAATATGCGCGGAGCTGATGATATGGTCCTTGATCATGCGCAGCCAGGTCATCTGTTCTTCGCTGAATTTTGCGGCAGCTCCGGCCTGCCTGGCAAACACCCATTTTTTAAAGTTGCGGTCCACGGTCTGATCAAAAGCAGTCAGGGTCTCATCAACACCGGAGACCCGCCGGATCAGGGAAACCAGGGCTGTGAGTTCGCTTTTCGGGGATCTGCCCTTGACCTTTTCCACCTGTTCAAAGGCCTGCCAGACCCTGGCCGGGGCAAGGCCGGGTTTTTTCAGCTTCAAGGTGTCCAGCACTTCCCGGAGCATGGCATAGGTGACATGGCGGCGGTTGTACGGCTGGTTGTAGAATATGGAAAGGGCCGTGATCTCATCCTTGTAGACCTGCATAAAGGTTTTAAAATCTTCGATGACCTCCCGGGCCTTTATGCCAGCCTGCCTGTCCCACCCGGCAAATTCAAGCCTGTCCAGGTTGACATCATCTATGATCTGCTCATGGGACTTGCGCACGGTTTCAATATATTCATTCAGCTCGCCGGTAAAGGTGTCCCTGGCCCGGTGGATCAACTCTTTTTGAGCAGTCTGCTGTAAATTCTTATCCGGCTCTGTACCCGGCGGCAGATCAAACTTTTGCGCAGCGTGTTCTATGATTCTGTCCGGATTATGGGCATCCAGGAGTTCATGCGTCAGCTGGTTGATGGATTTCCCGTGGGCCAGCTCTTTGAACCTGTCTCGTTCATTATCCGTGATCTGCTTATCCAGCCGGGCCAAACGGCCGGCCAGGGACGAGTACAGGTCTTCATCGGTCTGTCCCATGAGCGCGGCCTGAAGGAGATCCTTCAAGGGTACGGATTTTTTGCGCTCCAGGGGGCGGCTGTCGGTTTTAACGGATCTGCTCACGCCCACGGCATCCACGATCACAAATCCGGTTTTGGCGCTGTGCACCGAAGGAGTCACCTTTTTCAGGTCATCATAGCCCTGGGTCCGGGTTCCCCGGCCTTTCATCTGTTCAAAATAGTTTCTGGAGCGGACATCGCGCATGAAGACCAGGCATTCCAGGGGCTTTACATCCGTGCCCGTGGCGATCATGTCAACAGTGACCGCGATCCTGGGGTTATAATCGTTGCGGAACGAGGCCAGCACGGATTTGGGGTCTTCCTCTGACCTGTAGGTGACCTTTTTGCAGAAATCATTGCCCTCGGCAAATTCCTCGCGCACTATCTGAATAATATCATCAGCATGGCTGTCGGTTTTGGCAAAAATAAGCGTTTTGGGGATTTCTTCGCGTCCGGGGAACATTTCCGGAAGTTTATCCCTGAAGGCCTTGATTACGTTTCTGATCTGGCTGGGATTGACCACGTCCCGGTCCAGATCGCTTGGTGTGTAAACCACTTCCTCATCAAGCTGCTCCCAGCGCTTTTTCCGGGTCAGGCGCTCGCGCTTGTCCACCCATTGCTCGGCCACCAGCCTGGACCCATCCCTGGTGATCTTTGTCTCTATCAGATAGGTGTCAAACCCCACATTGACTCCGTCAGCCACGGCTTCTTCATGCCGGTATTCGCTGACCACGTTTTCATTGAAAAAGGCAAAGGTCCGCTTGTCCGGGGTGGCGGTCAGGCCGATGTAAAAGGCGTCAAAATAATCCAGCACCTGTTTCCACAGGTTGTAGATGGAGCGGTGGCATTCATCGATCACGATGAAATCAAAAAATTCCGGGGGGACCTTTTCATTATATTCAATTTCCCTGGGCGGACCCGTAGCCACGAATTCATGGGGGTTGGTCTGCTCCGCAGTATCTTCCAGGTCTTCACCCTTGAGAATGGAATACATGCGCTGGATGGTGCTGATGCACACCTGGCTGTCCGGCGGCACGTACTTGGAATTCAGCCGCCGCACGTTATATAGCTCGGTGAATTTGCGGTTGTCGTCACTGGGCAGGTAGCCCATGAACTCCTGCTCGGCCTGCTCTCCCAGGTTTCTGGTATCCACCAGAAACAAAACCCTTTTGGCATCCGCGTATTTGAGCAGACGGTAAACAGAAGTTATGGCGGTGTATGTTTTGCCGCTGCCCGTGGCCATCTGAACCAAGGCCCGGGGCCTGTTTTCCCGGAAGGATTTTTCAAGCCTGGTAATGGCCCTGATCTGGCAGTTTCTAAGCCCCTGCACAGGCAGATCCGGCATATGCTGCAGGCGCTGGCGCAGGCTGGTTTGCTGCTGGATGCTTTGTTTTAATGTGACTGGATGATGAAATGAAAAGACCGGGCGAGCGCGGGGTTTGGGATCTCTCATGTCTGTAAACCGGGTTAATATGCCGGTGCTTTCATACACAAAAGGAAGGGGCTGGCTGTCCGCAAACCATTTCAGCCTGCTCTGAGCGTAAAATTCAGCCTGGGTTTCATGAGTGCTCAGGCGATGGCCTTCGGTTTCTTTCTTGGCCTCGATCACGCCCAAAGGCTTGCGGTCCACAAACAAAACATAATCCGCAGGCCCCACGTCGGTCTGGTATTCCCGAACCGCCAGCCCCGGCCCTAGATTCCAGTTAATGGCTGCTTTATCAACAACCACCCAGCCTGCACGCGCAAGCATTGCGTCAATGCTATCCCGTGCTGTTTGTTCTGGAGTTTTGTTCATGGTATGGGGTTGTTGGGGCCGTTATTATAACGTCTGAATTAAGCCGTGCCGCGAAGCGGCTTGTGCTTGAATGAATTGTTAGAACAGTGCCTTTACGGACGCAAGCAGCCCGACAGCGGCGACAACGACAACCACGATGCTCCAGATCCAGTGCTCGCGGATGATTTCAATAGCTACCGCAGGGTGATAACCAGTCTTTTCGCGCCATGTTGCCGTCGTTTTGATTGATCCATCTAGGGCTCGCTCAAGTATGTTAGACATGACATCAACTTTGCGCAGAGTGGACTGATGTAACTTCACATACTCTCCTGCATCAAATGCGTCGGCCTCTTGCTGCCCAGTCAGCGCATCTCTAGCCGCAATTCGATTCAGCTCCATCAGGCTATGAAGGCGACCAGATGCACCATGCGGCACGTAACCTGGCCCGAATTGATTAATGAGTTCACGGGCTAAGTCAAACTTTCGCGAATCATCAATCGTAAACGGGTCTCCGCCGAGCACCTTGTATCGATGCTCAATCGCTTGAAACCCATAGTTGATATCTCTCATGTTCCAGTGAATGAAACTGTATCCGTGTCGCGACTTGATAAAGTCAAAGTACTCATCAAGCATATGTTTCTCAAGCTCGTCGTATCGTCGCGTGATGTCCGAAAGCGACACCCCAAGTTGTTCGGCCGACTTGTGGATTGAAAAGGATGTAGTCTGCCCAGTTGTGAAGTTTCTAGCTGCAATAGACGTTACGCGGGGCGTTCTCCCATCCTTGATATCGTAAAAGGACTCGCAGGAGTAATGCAAGACGATGTACATGTCCCGACGCTCATCCAAATCTTCAAACGCCTTGCGAGCAGCCCTCCGGCGTCTGAACTTAGTGAGTTGCTCTCCCACGAACCCTCCTAAGCTGTTCTAACGATTTAATCAGCCACCCGGCTTTTTGGGTCGGCTAGATTTACGGGTTGGGCCAGCCAATACGATGTCTTAGAGTTGCCCTATAGAACATAACCCTGTTTTGTGTCCAAAGGATTGACGAGCACAATCTTGTTCCAGGAATGCTCGAAATGAAACAATTGACGCACATCATCGTGATCTCTCTCGTCGATGCCATGCCCAATATTGTCCACGAGAACAAGCCACCATTCAGGGTACTTCTCACGTACAAATGCAACTTTACGTGTTTTCTCTGTCACGCAGATGCGAATGTTCCTGTTGAGTTCTGACAAAACAAATCCTCCAGAGTCGCCGTCCACAAAACCGCCGGGTACAAAAAAGTCCGGGTACAAACGGCCTGCCTTAATCAGCGAAATAATAAATTTCGGAGAGACAGTACGCTTCGTCTTTCCACAATTGTTGTTCTTTCGAAACTCTATCAACTCAGCTCGTAGGGTAAACGCCAGTTGATCCCAAGGAGGAAGCGGCCGTCGAAAACGGTACATAACATACCAACTCACTCCATCAGATGGCCCCAGGGTCCTGAGTAGTGTTCGAACTTTCGCATGGAGAGGAATAGCTACATTTTCAAGGCCACGATGACCGTTCGGTGTGTCTTCATTTTGATTAAGGCGGCGAACTTCAACCGCAATTCGCCCATCAATAAGGAAATCTGGAGGTATATTGCCATCTGGTTCGTAGATGACCTCGCGGAAACCATGATGCGACAAATATTCAAATACCATCTGTTCTGAACGATCCATTACCCTACCTTGAGTTGCCCATTGTGCGGCTAACCTGCCGCGCCAATGAGCTTGTCGCGTAGCGCCGCCGACGTTCTCGCGGTCAGGTTAAGCCGATTGTTGGCCACTCTAACTTGTCAATTTATCGTATATTTTCTTGTATTTAGTGGGCACAGAATCCGGATCAATCAATCTTACGATTTCCTTGAAAGCCTTTTTGCACCTGGAGTAGGATTTGATTCTTTGTGCGACAATTGAATTTGATCTCGGAAGTTCGAGCATAATTGTGATTTCTTTTGGGGTAAAACCCTTTATCATTCTTGAATAGTTAGGATATGCAGCACGGGATACCCCGTATGGATTGCCTACGGCACATGTTACCACTGATGTGACAAATTCATTTTTAGCTGTGTCAGGGATAGCTCCCTGGGAAACGATTTGCAGCAAACGCTCAGCAAAAGGAGGCTCATTGTAAAAATTATCAAAGCCCTGGTGAACACTGAAAAGCTGCTTACATGCATGTGAAACTAAAGCATGTCGTTCTGACTCACTTAATAATTCTAATAAACCGAGTTTTTGGAAGAACAGCTGCGACGCTTTATGCCGCTTATCGTCCCCTTTCGCTAAATATTCGGAATGGCGATCGATCAAGTCTGACTTGGTTTTCGGAGTAAAATGGTCGACGAACTGAGATGAAATTGAAAGTGAATTGAGACGGGATTCTTCAGAAGAGCCCGGATCAGTATAAATGCCATGAAGGGTGCCAAATAACATCTCTCGTTGGGCTTCGTGTGTCTGTGACAGCCTATCCACCCATGTGTCACGCTGAGATTTCGAAAATTTTTGTCCTTTTATGGCTTGAATAAATGCCTGGATATCTACACCAACAGGATTGTACTCATGGCCAAGAGCAAATTTAGCACATCGATTTACAAATGAAATAAACTCATTATCGTCTATTGTGCCGACAGCAGGATGAGCTGCCGAAAAATTATTTCGTATATCCCTGCATTGGTCTAAAAAGAAATATCCATCCTCTGTGATCAGATTAAGTTCCAAACACAAATTCAATAACTCTGCATCCTTAAGATCAATTAAAGTAGCTTCGTCAAATTGTTTTCCCCTAATCTGAGACACCACATTAAGGCCAAATCGCCTGACCTTATCGCGAAGTTCTATGACAGAGAGATTCCAAATATAATTAATACCACTATCAAACAGCCCGGAAGCGACTGCCACACACATCCGGGCAAGCCCCTCAGTCCGCAAATGTGGAGGAATTTTTCTAATCACTCGTGGTAAATTTCCCCAAGCGGTTTCAATTTCCTCATCGCTTGCAAGAACCTCCCGAGGTATGCCCAATGCATTAGTCAGCGCAGTTAACGCCGGGGTCGTCTGTTCAATAACGGCCGGAAGAGTAACATCTTTCATTTTAGATTTTGGTGATGATATTTTTTTCATGTTTTTATCCATGCTGGCCAATGTGCGGCGGATCAGAATCCGCCGCACATTGGCCGAGCGCGGAGCGTCCGGGCATCAAGTGATTATAATGTTTTTTTCCTGTGTATCATGCCGACAAAATGAATATGAATATAGCATACCATTACGACATGAAGATTATGCCTTATTTCAGGTTGCCAATGGGAATGACCACACTCTGTTCCCTGGGTATTATCAGCAAAGCTTTGGAAAAAGCCTTGTTGAATCAAATTCCGATCAAATAACCATTTTTTGGTGGGGATTACAAGGAAATTAATGCCTTAAGCTGCCGAATGATACACGCATTAATTGCTGACAAGGGAAAGATACTCAGTATCCAAGATCACCGTCTTCCTTTCCAAGGACAATGGACAGGGCCAGGGCGTTTTTGAGCATGAAGGAGCCGTAATTGTTTGCCAGATCGATGATGGCCCTGGCGCCGTTTTCAGACCACTCATGGTCTTGGACCAAGGCCTTGGCCAGATTATTATGGTCATGTGTTGAGCAGTGCTCAATAGTGCTTCGATATTCTATAATAAGAGACTCAACCTGATCCATGCTCATTGCCTCCTTTATTGATCAGAGAAAATGATTTTGACCCCTTGGCTTTCAGTCTATTCCTTTTCCACCAGCCTGGCCACTTTGCCCTGGCAAATGGCACATGTACCCTGAAGGAGCAGATCTCCGGCTACAATACTGGCTGAGTCGATTTTAATGGTCACTGCTTTTCTGCATTGTGAGCACCAGACTGTGTTCTGGATCTTCAATCTTGAGCCTTTTGGTATCTGGTCCCATATTTTGCGGGCCTGAGGTGTAAAAATATTATTGTCGGACATGGCTATTTGCTTATTGTGGAATTGTGCTTTGGGGTCGGACCGAGCTAATCTACTGAATTTTAGGATCATACCTTCCAAAGCAGACCGTTTTTCTGCTTTAGAACGTCTGTTTCATCCTCAAAATGGTCATTGTAAGAGTCTGCCCCCGGTTTTTTCCCTGGGTCTTATCAGAAAAGCCTTGAAATATAGCTTAGTTGAATCAAATTCCGGCCAGGCAGAGTGGGAGGCCCTGCTTTTCGGTGATCAGCCTTAGCCGGGGAAACTTCTTTTATGCCCTGGGCAGCATCTCAATCTTGAGTTCATGCCCGGTGGCAGCGGCATACTTACGCAGGGTTTCCATGCTTGGGTTGAATTTGCCGGACTCAATCCGCGCAACACTGGCCTGCTTCATGCCCATAAGCCTGGCCAGATCATTCTGACTGAGCCCAGCCCTGGATCTTGCCTCAATGAGCATGGACGCAAGTTTGAATTCAGGGTCAAGACGATCATATTCAGCCCTGACCTCTGGATTATCCAGCAGCTTTTCTTTCAGGTCTTTTACAGGTTTCATCTTTAAGATACCTCAATCTTTCCAAAGCGGTTTTTATTTCTTTTCTCGGGGTCTTCTGGGTCTTCTTGATGAAAAACCGCAGAATCACCACCCGCTTTCCTTCCACTGCCACATAAAGGCCGCGGCCAATCCGGTCTTTTCCTGCCAGTCTGATTTCCCAGACATCATCCTGGATATGACGCAGGTAAGGCATACCCACATTGTGCAGTTCATGAGCAACGATCAATTCTTCGATCCGAAAAAAACGGGCCTGCATTTCAGGCGGCAGTTCGAGAAATTCCTGTTCAACAGCGTCACTTGCAAAATGAATTGACCACATGGAATATATAACCTTTATGTTATATGCCGTCAACCGCTAACAATATGTTCCTTGAGAAAATACGTTCCAAGTGAACATTATTACCTCCTGCCCGTTTTAATTTCGCTTTCTCTCTGTCGGAATTGTTTTGGGGTCGGATTTTGGAGTCGGACCGAGCTAACATATTGAAATTTTGAATGATACATGCCAAAATAGGCTGACATTCTGCCTTAGAAAGCCTGTTTCACCCTCAAAATGGGCACTGTAAGAGTCTTCAGGTTGTCATTGGAGCACTGACCACACCCTGTTCCCTGGGTATTATCAGAAAAGCCTTTTAAAAAGCCTGTTTTTAATCAAAATCAGGTCAAGTAACCATTATTTTATGTAGATTACAAGGGAATTAATGCCTTGAATACCGGACTGAGTCATTAGTTTTATCATCCATGGTGTTGTCCATTTACCTGGGGATAAATTTTTCCAGTACGCGTATTCCTTTTTCTGTCAGGCGATATTTTTGCGTTGGGCTCCGGGGGGAATCCGGCTGGGTCATTTCAATGACTCCTGACTTCAGCCCGGGGTTGATATAAGAATCTCTGAAGTAAAAACGATCTTTCAGTCCCAGTTCTTCCTGAAGTTCCTGTCGATTCATCTCACCCTTAAGCACCCTCAGCATGCTTGCCACTTGTGGGGTCACTTGTGGGGTAACATGTGGGGTGACATGTGTGTTACTTGGAGTCGGACCGAGCTGACATATTTAAATTTTGAATGATACAGACCAAAACAGGCTGTTATTTTGCCTTAGAGCGCCTGTTTCATCCTCAAAATGGGCACTGTAAGGGTCTACAGGTTGCCAATGGAGTCCTGACACACCATGCTTCCAGGGTATTACCAGAAAAGCCTTTTAAGAGCTTAAGTGATGCCAGAACCTGGGTCGAGGGTTTTGTACTGTGGTATAATCATGATCATCGTCACAGCAGCCTGGTGTATGTAACCCCCAATGATCGGCACACAGGCAGGGACAAAGAAATCCTGGCCAGACGACGATTTGTTTATCAAAGAGCAAAAATGAAAAACCCGGAACGGTGGTCAGGTCAGATCAGGAAATGGTCTGCACCTTCTGAAGTCACCCTGAATAAAAAAAAGAACCTCTAATACAGAAAAAATTGCGGCCTAAAGGCGACATCTTTCTTGAAACTTACCGATCTCTTTAGTTTTGGCAATATCAGCTTACTGAGAGCTTTTTTCGCCACCCGATAAAAGCATCACCACAACAGCACCTTAGAAGATGCGTAATTCACTAATGCCTGCACCTATCGGTTCAGCATCACCAAAATGGCCCATTTCAAGCCTGTCGATTAGTTCATCTGCACATGCAGACCGCTTTTATTTGCCAGCCATCTTCGTTTGTTAAGTTTGTACTTTTGCAGACCTGATGATCATTTTTTAAAAGTTAGTCAGCATCTTAAGGGTGGAGCAGGAAAACCTATTATGGCCTTAGTCTTAATTGGCTGGAGATGTATTTGTCATGATAATTGATTTTATGTGTAACCATTTGTTTTTTGAATTGGATTGCACTGGCTTGATAGTGATATAAAAATACAAAATGAGTCGGAAATTAAAGTGGTGTTTAAGGTGGCAAAGCTGCCTAGCCTAGAAGGGGCAGAATTTATGTTGTCTCCGTTTGATAAAAAAAACAATGAAAAGATGATTTTGTGCTGATTGATCTTTAATAAAACCGATGATCAGTTTTCTGGCATTTCTTAGCATGAAATAATTAACATATAAAACAACCTATGAAAAAAGTAATGCTCCTGGCATGATTGGTGACCCACGTCTTGGAAAGGATATTTTGGCTAGGGCTCCTGGGCACTTTGATCCGCTCCTTGTGAGTACACTATATATTGATGTTTTGGCGGGGGATTCCTGACTTCAGCAGCACACGGGTGGGCATTGAAGACAGGATTAATCACCTCGTCTTAAAATTAACCTAAACGGTTGGAGGTTAGTGATGAGGCGTAGTTTACTGGTACCAATGGTTATCATTTGTTTGATTTTCGGCCTGAGTATTTCCGGAAAAACCAATCCTAGACAATCTTTAGCTGCAGAAAGACCACAGAAACTGGTAATGACAGCTATTCCGGACGACAGCGCTGAAAATATGCGCGAATTTTTTGGCCTTATCGCCAAGCACATTGAAAATACTGTTGGGATACCCACGGAATATGTGCATGTGTCTAACTATGCTGCAAGCGTAACAGCTCTGGCTACCGGACAGGCTGATCTGGCATGGTTCGGTGCTGTAACGACTGCTCAAGCTTACATCATGATGGAAGATGAGCTTGAGGTGGTCGCCGCCAGGGATATTGACAAGGGATTCATTGGGTACTTCATTGCCAATGCAGACGCTAATATTCCTGAGGTAAGCGATCTTGCTGAATTGGCTGAACTGGCCCAAGGTAAAAACTGGACTTTTACCTTTGGAAGCAAAAGCAGCACATCAAGTCATTTGATGCCACGCAGTTTTTTTACAGATCAAAGCGGTAAAAATCCGGAAGAAATTTTCAGGACTGTAGCTTACAGTGGCAGCCATGATGTAGTCCTGCAAAAAGTAGCTAATGGCGAGTTCCATCTTGGTGCACTTGGTCAGCCACCCTATGACCGGGCATCAGATAATCTCAAGGAAAAGGCGCCTATCATATATACCACACCGAAGTTCACTAATTACAACTTTTCTACCCGCAAAGCCCTGGGGCGAGAATTGATTGATGAAATTCATGCCGCCTTGATGACTTTGCACGAATCTCCTGAAGGTAAAAAAGCTCTTGAATACTTAGGCTCTGAGGGATTTGTGGATGCAGATATGAGCGAATGGATGGGATATGTAAATTTGATCAGATCTGGAATTGATATTGGAGGATGATCTTGGTCACTAGGGTTGGTATGTTGTAATAGAAGCATCAAGTTGGTTTAGTATTGAGGGTGCCTGTTGCAGGCATCCTCAATTTTTATATTAATTACGGATAACAGAATAATGACGGAAAAAAGATCAAAAGAATACAAAAGCACCGTCTTTTCGCTTCAAGATGTTGATATAAATTTTGGGAAATCAAAAGTACTGCAAAACGTATCTTTAGAAATATTTGAAGGTGAACGTGTTGCGGTTATCGGCCCTTCCGGAGCAGGGAAAACCACTCTATTTCGTCTGCTTTGTGCTGTATTGAAACCAAGCTCTGGCCATATAGTGGCACTGGGTCGGGACACAAGTCACCTTGGTGTCAAGGCATTGAGAGAACTGCGAAGAGAAATTGGTGTTATTTACCAGACAGATAACCTGATTCCGCACCTGCGTGTGGTTCACAATGTGCTGATGGGCAAGCTGGGTCATTGGACTCTTCCCCGGGCCTTGCTATCCCTGATTTGGCCGCAAAACTTGGGTGAGGCTAGGTCAGCTCTGACCAAAGTTGAGCTTGAGGAAAAACTCTGGTCTATGCCTGGCGAATTGTCAGGGGGGCAGCAGCAGCGCGTGGCCATGGCTCGGCTATTGGTTCAGCAACCCAGAGTCATGCTTGCTGACGAACCAGTAAGTCAGCTTGACATCAGACTAGGCAGAGAACTGATTGAGCTTTTATCTGAAATTACTACGACTTTAGGCACAACCCTTGTAGTTAACCTGCATACCCTTGAACTGCTTCATGGTCACTTCGAGAGGGTAATAGCTCTTAAGGACGGAAGGGTGTTCTGGCAAGGATCACCAGACCTGATCAGTCGGGACTTTCTTCATGAGCTTTATGGTACAGAATACCGCACTTTGTATCTCAACGAATTGGAATCATCCCCTAAGTAATGTATAGAGACATCGATCTAAGCTCATCCAGCCTAAATCGCTATGCTGAGAAAAGACCATGGAAGCATTGGGCCGCTATCGTAACTATTGCTGTATTGGTTATAGCTGCCTTCTATGCAGCTGAATGGGATTTTAGTTCATTAACCAATCCAGATGATCGTAAAATTGCATTTGCCAGAATGCTTGCCTGGCTTACAACTTTTTCGTCTCCTGATTTTAGTCCAGAATTTTTAAAACATTGTTGGGCCTTGACCCTGCAGACCCTCTCGGCCGCAACTCTCGGTATAACTCTGGCGGTAATCCTGGCCACGCTGCTGGCCTTGGGATCATCGCGCAGTGTGATTATTGGTGAAGAAAAAGCTCAGGGTTGGATGCGTTTTATTGCCTTTCGCAGCCCAAGTGCATTGTTATGTTCCCTTTGCCGATTAGTCCAGGATATCCTCAGAGCTATTCCCGATTTTGTATGGGCGGTCATTCTTGTTGCTGTAATAGGTCTTGGTCCCCTTACAGGGGCTCTTGCATTAGCCCTCAATATTACTGGCATTCTGGCAAAAGTTTATAGCGAGGTATGGGACAACATTGAGGAAAGATCTTATGAACAGGTACGCATACTTGGAGGAGGACGCCTGGCCACCCTTTTTTATGGCATTGGTCCATTGGCTGCGCGTACTATCCAGAGTTTTACATTAATGCGGGCAGAGTGTGCTATTCGGAATGCAGCTGTCATCGGAGCAGTAGGCGGCGGTGGTCTTGGCGCTGACATATGGTACCAGATACAATTTGGAGCCTGGCCCAAAGTCACCACACTGATGATTTTTACCCTTGCTCTGACTTTGTCAGCAGACTTGGCCAGCAACTTTATACGGCGTCAGTTGCGCTCGGACCCCAATCATCCAAGAGTAATCAAATCCAAGTCCATTCATGCCCAGGTCGCCCGGCCCTACATAGGCATACTCTTTGCCTTGAGCATTGCATTCTGGTCCGTCTGGTTCATGGGTTACGGGGATAATGCTCCTCCGGGTCAACAAAGCCGCAACTATCTAGAGCCGGCTATTAAGCTGGTTTCGACTGACTCTTGGAAAAACCTCAGTTTTTTTGAACGATTGGTAAAACCTGATTTTGATCTGGAAACAATTGGGCTGGGCGACCAGGTAAAAGTAAAGGAGTTTAAGAAAGAAAGCAGGACTGTTGACTTATTTTCCAGCTATCGTCCATGGGAGTTCTGGAAGCCTTCAGCATGGGTAGACTGGGAACAGGAAATGCAGAAGTGGTTTGTCTGGCGTGTGATAAAATCTTCTGCCATTCCTTTGGCAATGGCGATTGTGGGCACTCTGCTGGGCGTAATTGGGGCGATATTGTTGAGTTATCCACACTCTTTGGCTTTTATGCTGGAGTCCTCACAGTTTACCGGAGAAACTCATCCCTGGTGGATAAGGGGGTTGCGTTTCGGCCAGCTGGCTGTGGCCAAAGGTCTGGGTCTGGTTTCCCGAGGAGTTCCGGATGTCATGTGGGCCTTTTTGTTTATTGCTTTTTTCGGGCCGGGGCTGGTTGCCGGGACCTTGGCCATTGCTATTCACAGCTTGGGCGTTCTGGTCAGAGTTTTCAGCGAGTCCGTGGATAACATCCCCTATCGGCGCTTTGAACAAGCTTTTATGGGGGCAAGGATGTCATGTTACGGATATACTGCAGGCCCAATATGCTGGAGAGACTGGATGACTTATAGTTTCTTTCAGTTTGAGAGCAATGTTCGAACAGCTGTTGTTTTCGGCATTGTTGGAATTGGCGGTCTTGGCTTCTTTTTCACTTTCAACTTTGAGTGGTTTCGGCTCGAAAAAGCAGGTACTTATTTATTGATGATTATCGCACTGACAATAATTATTGACAGAATATCCAGAGCATTGAACTTGGCCAGAAAAAGCTGCTGAAACAAATGAGTTTTTTTTGGTGACCCATAACACGGGGGGTATTTGTCTAAGTAGTTGACCCTGAAAAATTCAAGTTTTGGCCTGTGAGGGCTGTCTGACTCTGTTTATAAGGTTGAATATGGATAATCTGAGATACCAGAAATAAGGAAAAATAAAAATGGTTCCACTTTTGGACCAGTTTCCGGAAATTAAACGCAGCTACGGACATGATGGCATTGATGGCAATGGTGGTCTGAACAGTCTGGGCACTTTTCAGAATAGTGGCCAGCATGTACAAGCCCTTTTCAGTGAAGGCAGTTGGAAGTTTAACCTTGCCACCCCTGTTTGAAGTTGAAAATTTCGACTTCAAGGGAGTCCATTCTTCTCTTGTAAGTTCAAAAAGATAACCTTTTGGAAACTTTTCCGGGTTATTCGTTACAGCTTCATTAATACGTTTGATTTCCACCCCATAAAGTTCAGCCAGATCGCTATCCAGGATTACCTTGGTCCCCCTGATTTCCAGAACTCAATTTTCGACATTTTCAAACTTAACGATATTACTCATGGTTATTAACCTTGATCCCGATTTGACCGTTCTTTAAGGCGTTGAACGTGTTTTTTACGGGTGGAATATCCGGGTTGGAGGCGACCGGATTCAATCCTGGCCACCAGATCGCTTACCTGGTCCTCTGAAAAAACCTTTTCTTTGAATGACTTGATATGCCGGATAAAGCCGGCTCCATAGGTTACATTGGGCGGCATGGGTGTTTTAAAGGAACTGTCTCCCACAAAAGTGACAATGGAATGGATTGTACCGGCTGGAACCTGCAGGACGGATTCCAGGGCTTTGACGTGCTTGAAGTTCTGGCGCAGCGGATTCTGGAATTTAAAGCTCTTTTTATAAATCTTCTGGGTCCATTGGCTTTGCCTTGCATCACCAAAGATCCAGCCCCTCATGTTCTTGGTCTCAACAACAAAAATGCCATATGGTGAAACATACACATGATCGATCTGGGTGGAGCCGTCCGGTGAGGGCAGGGTCACGTCATGAAAGGGACGGTAGATATTTTTATTCAGCATCAGCATCGACAAAAGCCTGACCATGGCCTCGCCGAAGATTCCTTTGCCCCGGGGAGACTTGAATATCCCCATGAGCAGGGCAATAAAAACCACAAACAAAATAATTTTGTAAAATTCACTGATCAGGGGAGTAAGGTCCATGCTGGTTGACCTCTTTAGTTGGGGATTAAAGACCGGTCACAACTGTCAGCAAATAGATCCTGGGCGGTGAATAAAAATACTCCAGAAACCAGCCCCAGTTTGCATGGGAAATACAAGTTTTCTGCAGCAACCTCTAAGAGCTGGCTGGTTTAACCTGCTGGCTGCTTAAGATTACTGCTTTCTGATCATTGTCAGGATCATCTTGAATTTTTCATTGGCCTTCAGGGCATGAGGTTTGTTGGCAGGCATTATGATCATTTCCCCCTGTCTGACTTTGAAGGGCGAGCCCTCAATGGTAATATCAGCTGTTCCGTCAATGATCTGGACCATGGCATCAAAAGGCGCGGTATGCTCACTGAGCCCCTGTCCCGAGTCAAAGGCAAATACAGTAACCGTGCCCACGCTCTTGCCGATGATGGTCCGGCTGACAACCGAACCAGTCTGATAGGAAACCAGATCCTTCATGTTCAGAACAGTTCCGGTAAGATTGCTTTGATCTGCCATCTGATCCTCCCTTGGGATGTTAAATGATTCTGCAGTCAGTTTGGTCTGGGCCTGATTTTTCATTCAAGTCCCTGGTTCAGCCCTGACACCAGAACCTGGTCATGGGTCAGGAGTCAAGGGGTTTAAACTTCAGACCCATGCTGGAGTCTGGAAAACCAGAGCTTTGAATTTCTATCCTGGAATGTAAATCAGGGTCAAGCTAACCCCGGAGTGTAGCAGCAAGGCGTAAGGGGAAAAGCAGCAGGTCAAGGGCGTGGTTGATATGGGAGCAGATGATATCTGCGCTGTTCATGGAACTCAGACAGGCACCTTCTTCCTGGATCAGGCCGATGCCAAGGCCTGCTTTTTCCAGCATGAGCCGGTCGTTGCGTCCGTTGCCTGCTGCTGCGGTGTTTTCAGCCCCGATGGCCATCACGTATTCCGCTTTGGCCCGGGCCTGGTCGCCTTGACCGATGAGCTGGAACGCACAGTCAATTTCAGAGAGTTTTTGGCGGGCATGGCCGAATGTGTCAGCAGTCAATACATGGATATTCAGGTCTCTGGACAGACGCTCCAGCCTGGACCGGACACCGCTGATGATTTCTCCGTCCAGGGCCAGGGTGCCGTTGTAGTCCAGGACCAGATGTTTGAGTTTGAGTTCACTGTAACCGGGAATGTCTATAATCAGCATGATTTAAACCTCTATAATCCTTTAGATGGTGATCAGCCAGACAATAACAGATTTGTCTAGACCGGGTGGCTGCCTGCAAGCTTGGCCAGTCTGGCCGGGAGGTCCCATTTTCTGCAGAGCCGGGCCACACTGGCTGGGACCAGGTGCTCCCATGGTCTGCTGTCCAGGATCAGTTTTCTGATGTCTGTGGAGCTGATCCCTTTCTGCTCAGGAGCCACCTCCCACAGGACATGGGTGGCCAGGTCCAGGGATTTGAACTGATCCAGCTTTTTCCGGCCCCAGTCGTCGTAAATGGACAGGAAAAAGACCGCATCCAGGGGAACGTAGTATTTGTAGAGCTCTGGCCTGGTTATGGGAAAAGGCACTACTGTCAGGTCATGAGAACTTATTGCGGATTCCTGGAGGGCTGCCTGGATCATGATCAGCCGTTCATAATAGGTCAGGGGGTTGGACAGGGCAGCGGAACGGTTTCTGTCCACCTGGACATCAGTGGTCAGAACCGGATCAGGATTGGTTATGCCCACTACCAGGTGGCGGCACAGGCTTTTACCGGCCAGCAGATATTTGAGGTGGTCGTTGTGCAGGATCTGGAACCTGCCGTGAATAACGCCCAGATCATACATGTCCGGTTTCTCCGAACACATTCTTCAGTCTGGTGGTTTGACCGTTCATGAGCTGTTTCTGATGCCTGGCTGCAAAATACGCTTCAAGCAATTCCCTGGTGGACATGGCCTGGTCAGGCGGGCCCAGTTCAATGGTCCACCACTGGCAACTGGTCAGCAAAAGCCTGTCCAGCACCGGCCCCAAAGGTTCCATGTCTGTAATGGGATGGTGTCCGGCCTCATCCTCCCGTCCGTAGACGTGGACTTCAAAAAGCCTGGGTGCGAACATCTCAGCGATTTCCATTGGAGTGATCCTGTTGTCCAGAACCATGGGGCAGCCCAGGGCATGGCCCAGGTCCATGGTGATCATGGCTCCTGAATCCACAGCCCATTCCAGTACCTGGAAAGGATCACTGGCATGGCCCTGACGCAGATTCTCCAGGCAGACAGTTACCTTCTGACTGTCTGCATACTCCACCAGCCGGCACAGGTTTTCTCTGACCTGCTCTGGTTTGACTGGCAAATCAGGACATAAACCTGTATGTACGGTAACCACGGCCTGACCCAGGAGGTCCCTGATTCTTTTGATGGTCCGGGCATGGACTTCCAGGGCCTGTTCAGCCAGGTGCTGATCTGCATGGCCCAGTTCATATTGAAAGTACCTGGTGTGAAAGCGGACTGGAATGTCTGACTTGATCAAAGGGATGATCCTTGGATGGAGCTGATCCAGGTTGTCCGGATCAGGCGAGTATTCCAGGCCATGGGAGTTTTCCAGGACCCAGGCGGTCCTGGCCTCAGGATCATGATGGCTGCCGGTAAAGGCCAGCAGGGGGTATAAGGATGGGTATGTCTTGAGCATATACTTATTATCAGGTCAGTTCTGGTGCAAATTAAGTTTCTATTGAAAATATTGATGGGAGTCTAATGGATTATGTCTATTGATTTATATTAAATTTATTGATCTGATTAATGATTAGCTAAGAAAGGAGTTTTATCAGTGGAAACCATTGAATGGAAGGATTTTGAAAAGGTGGAGATAAGGGTGGGAACCGTTGTAGAGGTCCTTGATTTTCCCGAAGCCCGAAAACCAGCCTACAAACTCAAGCTGGACTTTGGCCCGGAAATCGGCATCAAACAGTCCAGCGCCAGGATAACTGACCACTACTCCAGACAGGATCTGCTTGGCAGGCAGGTTGTCTGTGTGATCAATTTTCAGCCCAGGCAGATCGGCCCGTTCATGTCCGAGTGCCTGGTGACCGGATTCTACCGGGAAGATGGAAGCGTGGTTCTGGCTGTGCCGGAAAGGGAAGTGCCCAACGGAGCAAAGCTCGGCTGACGGCTCACAATAACCCCTGATCCCAGTTCCAGAGTCCGGGCCGCTGTTTGAGGTCCATTTTCTTGGGCAGGGGTTCTTTCAGGTGCAGAAACAGAGAAAAGCCGGACCTGCGCAATTCTTCCTGGTGGGCGGTCAGGTTGATCTCCCAGTTGGGAAAGGTGTAAAAGTTTTCATCATGCTTGGCCGTCCAGAACACTTCTTTTTTGGGGCTTTCAAATACGGCAATGGGTCTGGCTTCACTGGCAAAGGTCCTGGATACGCAGACAGGCCAGATCCCCTGGATTATAATGCCCACAGGCATGCAGGCTGATTTTCCCAGTTCAAGGAGGTCCTGCCTGGACAGCTCAGGGCTGATCACAGCCCCTTTGAATCCCATTTCCTTCAGGACCATCAGATGGGCCTGATTAGCCACATTGCAGAAGGGCCCGGCCCAGAGGCTGGTTTTTTTTCCGGACTGGAAAAGGCCCATCTGCCACGGAGAACCAAGGACAAAATTGGTTGCGCCCTTTTTCCGGAGAAAGTCCACCAGTTCCTGCCATTTATGCTCAACCGAAGGCCAGATCACCGGAGGAAGAAAATACCAGCTGGACTTGAAGGGACCGAGCTTGGGCCGGATGGCTGGATCAAGGCTGAGCTGGATGCCCATGGTTTTTTTTATCCTGGGCGGATAGCGGTAGACTTCCAAAAGTCCTGGCCCTGATCCTGACCTGGAAGGTCCGGACCCTTTAAAGGAAAAACTGCTTTTGATGGTCCGGCCTGGAGACGGTGCCAGCTGTTTTTCCAGGCCGGCAATCAGGTCCATGAGTTCCTTTTCCCGGCGGTCAATGAGAAATACAGGCAGGCCCTGTTTGCTGCCCTGGGCCAGGGTGAATCTTCCCTTGGCCGGAACGGTCTTTCTGATCTTGACAAGTTTGTGGCCTGGATCGCCTTCGTAGCCGATCCTGAGCAGGTCACCCGGCAAAAGAGCTGATCTTGGACTGACAGCCACGTCCCTGGCTGCCCCTTTGGTCTTACCCATGAACCTTCCTGAAGCTGGTTCCTGTTTCGGGTCAATGGGTATGAATGGTCTCTGGGGCAGGAAGTTATAATGGGAGAATTTCCGGCCCAGGGCCAGGTCCAGGAGGTTCA
The DNA here is from genome assembly GCF_000686525.1 of Desulfonatronovibrio hydrogenovorans DSM 9292. Taxonomy (NCBI): domain Bacteria; kingdom Pseudomonadati; phylum Thermodesulfobacteriota; class Desulfovibrionia; order Desulfovibrionales; family Desulfonatronovibrionaceae; genus Desulfonatronovibrio; species Desulfonatronovibrio hydrogenovorans. The sequence goes on along the minus strand of NZ_JMKT01000010.1, from coordinate 84,205 downwards.
GGGACTCCTTCCTGGCTTTGGGATCATCAGGGTTGTCCCTTATGATCTGGTAGGCCCTGGTGGTGTAAAAGACATAGTGGGGACCTTTTTTCCGGCCTTCTATTTTCCAGGCGGAAACCTGGGAAATGCCCAAAAGGGTTTTGGCCAGGACATCCAGGCCCAGGTCCTGGCAGGAAAAATAAGTCCCCCTGGAGCCCTTGTAAGAGTATATCCGGCGGCAGGGCTGGACACATCGTCCCCGAAGCCCGCTTTTTCCTCCCAAAAAGCTGCTCCAGTAGCAGCGGCCTGAAACAGCGTAGCACAAGGCTCCATGGATAAAGACTTCCAGCTCAGGTCCGTTTTTAACAGCCAGCTGTTTTATCTCATCAATGTTTAGTTCCCTGGGCAGGACCACCCTGGAGATGCCTGCTGTTTTCAGCAGGGCTAAGGCTGAACTGGAATGAAAATTACCAAGGGTGGAAAGGTGGAGCTGGCATTCAAGACCTGTTTGACGGGCGATTTCCACTATTCCCGGATCAGAGAAAATTATGGCGTCGGGCTTGACCTGTCTGTTCAGCCGGTCCAGGAGCCGTCCGGCCCTGTGGGTGTCTTCGGGCTTGAGCAGGGTGTTCAAGGCGATATAGACACTGGAGCCCCTGGCATGGGCCAGGTCCGCCAGGCTGGTCAGGTCTGCCAGGGAAAAGTTGTCTGCCTCCATCCTGGCTGAAAAGTGTTTGAGGCCGCAGTACACAGCGTCAGCCCCGGCTGCCAGGGCTGCAAGAAAGGAGAGTCTATTCCCGGCCGGAGCCAGGATTTCCGGTTTATTCATATAAAAAACACCTTACAGATTGATTAGAAGATACAGTGGTCCACCCGGGACTTTGCTTTGAACATATATCCATTCTGTCTGGACACCTGGGATGGAAATGGCAGCCCTGGGGCGGATTCAGGGGATTGGGAGGCTCTGAGCTGACCATGAGGTTTTTACTTCTGATACCCGGGTCAGGCACAGGCACAGCTGCCAGCAGGGCCCTGGTGTAGGGGTGGCAGGGATTGCTGTAGAGCTGATCTTTGCCGGCTTGTTCCACCAGCCGGCCCAAGTACATGACTGCAATTCTGGAGCACAGATATCTGACTACTGACAGGTCATGGGAGATGAACAGATAGGACAGCTTGAGATCCTGCTGGAGTTTTTTAAGCAGGTTGAGGATCTGGGCCTGGACCGATACATCCAGGGCGGAAACCGGTTCATCGCAGACCACCAGGTCCGGGTCAAGGCTGATGGCCCTGGCTATGGCGATCCTCTGTCGCTGGCCTCCGCTGAATTCATGGGGATATCTGGACATGTGAGAAGGGGACAGACCCACCTTTTGCAGCAGGGCCAGGGTCCTGTCCTGAATGGCTTTTCTGGAACCGGATTTATGAATGGTAAGGGGTTCGGCAATGATGTTCCCGATTTTCTGCCTGGGATTGAGGGAAGCAAAGGGGTCCTGAAAGATCATCTGGATTCTTTTGCTCTTAAGCAGATCAACGGTTGAGTCCATGTTTTGTCCGGCCAGATAGACCCGACCCTGGGAAGGCCTTTCCAGGCCGCAGGCGATCCTGCCCAGGGTGGATTTGCCGCAGCCGGATTCCCCCACCAGGCCCAGGGTTTCTCCTCTGGATATGCCCAGGCTGACCTTGTTCACCGCTGTGAGCCAGGCAGTGGTCTTGATCCAGGTTCCTTCCCTGACGGGATAGGATTTGCTGACATTGTCCAGGGAAAGGTAAGTCTCAGGTTTCATCTTTTCAACATATCCGGCAGCAGTTATATTTGAGCAGTGTACGGCTTATCCCGATTCCGGCCCTGGAGAAGATGAAAAGGGATTTTTTCAATGGGGCTTGACTATTTTTCATAAAGCCAGCACCTGATTTCCGAGTCAGAGTGAAAAACCGGGGGAGGGGCTTTAGCGCACTTGTCCATTTTTTCCGGGCACCTTGGATGAAAGTGACATCCCTGGGGAAGGTGGCTTATCTCTGGAACAGTCCCGGGAATGGGACTTAATTCAGCATCCCGGTCCAGCCTGGGCAGGGATGCCAGCAGGCCCCGGGTGTAGGGGTGGCCCGGTTGAGCCAGGACCCTGGAAACTTCTCCATATTCAACTATCCGCCCCGAGTACATGACTGCCATTTCATGACAGATCTGGGCCACGACTCCCAGGTCATGGGTGATGAGTACCGTGGAGGTCCTGCTTTGGTCCTGCAGTTCTTTGATCAGGTCCAGGATCTGGGCCTGGATGGTCACATCCAGGGCAGTGGTGGGCTCGTCAGCCAGGATGACCCTGGGAGAGCAGGCCAGGGCCATGGCAATGATGATTCTTTGACGCATTCCACCGCTTAACTGATGGGGAAAATCGTTGTACCTCTTTTCCGGGGCCGGGATGCCGACCATTTTCAGGAGTTCAATGCTTTTTGCCCTGGCCTGGTCCATGGTCATTTTCTTGTGGAAGATGAGGGTCTCGCTGATCTGGGCACCAACCCGGAATACCGGGTTCAGAGCGGACATGGGTTCCTGAAAAATCATGGAGATATGATTGCCCCGGATGGACCGCAGGTCTTTTTCAGGCAGGCGGGTCAGGTCCTGGCCATTGAACAGGACCCGGCCAGCAGTGATCTTGCCGGGCGGTGCCGGGACAAGCCCCAGGATGGACAGGGCCAGCATGGTCTTGCCGCAGCCGGATTCCCCCACCAGAGCCAGGCTCTGGCCCTGGTTAAGGGTCAAAGATACCCTGTCCACTGCCTTGACCGGACCGTTTTTCAGAAAAAAAGTAGTTGTGAGATCGTTTATTTCCAGAACCGGCTGCATATCCTCTCCATAAACCGGTTATATGCCCTGTTCGGATAGGTTTTGGCAAGGGGGGAATGGCCTGAAGCCATTATTTTCAGGCAGGAGCAGAGGTTATCCGGCCCTGAGTCTGGACAGGAATTTGGCCTTGACCATGCCCGGGGTCAAAGATAGGAGAATGGCCGTTGAAAAGGACTGCAGTCAGGGATGCAGGCAGTACAGTCCGGAAAAAGGCTGTTTGGGGTGCTGAAATCAAGAAACAGGCCGGTTCTTTCTTAGACGGCTTTTGAATACAATCAAAATATGTCCTGTAAATTGAGATGGTGATGATGAGTATGCAAAATATTGCAGTGATCGGCGGAGGTCTGGCTGGATGCGAAACAGCATGGCAGCTGGCTGGAAGGGGTGTGTCTTCAACAATATTTGAAATGAAGCCGGAAAGGTTTTCCCCGGCCCATGAAAATTCCGATTTGGGGGAACTGGTCTGTTCCAATTCCTTTCGTTCCATGGAAGAGGCAACCGGAATCGGTCTTCTTCAGAGAGAAATGTCCGAGCTGGGAAGCCTGGTCATGGAGGCGGCCCTGAAGACCAGGGTCCCGGCAGGCAAGGCCCTGGCTGTGGACAGGCTGAAGTTCGCCCGGTACCTGAGTTCAGCCCTGGAAAGCCTTGCCCTGGTCACAGTCAAAAGAAAGGAGATCTGCAGCCTGGATGATCCTGAACTGTCCGGGTTTGATGCAGTTGTCCTGGCTGCCGGACCTTTGATGAGCGACCCCCTGGCCCAGAGCCTGTCCGCAGTGATCGGGGAGCAAAGCCTGTATTTTTACGATGCCATCGCACCCATTGTCAGTGCTGATTCCATCGACATGACCAGGACCTACTGGGGGTCCAGGTACAGACCAGGGGACGACGACTATCTGAATTGTCCCATGACCAGAGAGGAATATCTTGCTTTTTACCGGGAACTCACAGCTGCGGCCACGGTTCCGGCCAGGGATTTTGAGCAGGAGATTCACTTTGAAGGCTGCATGCCCATTGAAGCCATGGCTGGACGGGGAGAGATGACCATGGCCTTTGGCCCTCTCAAGCCGGTGGGCCTGCCTGACCCGAAAACCGGGCAGGAACCCTTTGCCGTGGTCCAGCTCAGGGCGGAAAATCTGGAAAGAACGGCTTTTAACCTGGTGGGCTTTCAGACCAGGCTCAAGTATCCGGAACAGAAAAGGGTTTTTGCCATGATCCCGGGACTTGAGCAGGCAGAATTCCTGCGCCTGGGCAGCATGCACAGAAACACCTTTGTCAATGCACCCAGGGTCCTGGCAGGCCTGGAGCTTAAAGCCAGGCCCGGGGTTTTTCTGGCTGGACAGATTACCGGGGTGGAAGGTTATCTGGAGTCGGCTGCCATGGGTCTCTGGCTGGGAAAAAGCCTGGGCACAGAACTGCCCCTGCCCCCCAGGGATACGGCCCTTGGAGCTCTGCTGCATCATCTGGAAAAAGAGGACAGGGGTTTTCAGCCTTCCAACGTGAACTTCGGACTCTTTCCAGGACTCAACATCCGGGCCAAGAAGGCCAGGCGCAAGGAACTGCATGCCGAGCGGGCCAGAAAAAGTTTTCACCAGTGGTGCCTGGAGCTGCCCCGGACTGAGTTGGAAAAAGAGAGACCAGGCCGAGGTTAGGGCCGGTTGGAGCTTTTCCGGTAAACCGCTCTTTTTCAGCTGCTGATGAATTTGAGCCAGACTTTTCGGGTCCTGGGGCCGTCAAAATCAGCAAGGAACACTTTCTGCCAGGTCCCAAGCATCAGCCGGCTTTCTTCTACTATGATCTGGACTGCCGGACCAATCAGGCTGGTCTTGATATGGGCATCGCTGTTACCTTCCCTGTGCCTGTAATCTCCCTGCCGGGGAACGAGTTTCTCCAGGTTGACCAGTATGTCCCGGACAACTGAGGGGTCTGCCCCTTCATTGATGGTGATGCCTGCAGTGGTATGGGGACAGAAGACTGTCAGCACGCCGCTGGTCAGCCCTTTTGATCTGACATGTTCCTGGAGCAGACCGGTTATGTCGGCCAGCTCCTGTCTGTGTCCTGTCTTGACCGAAATGGAATCCATGTTCTATCCTCCCTCAAAGTGAAATGCCCGGCCAAGTCTTTCCGGGCGGATTATGGTTAAAACCTTTTGTAATTATCCGTTCAGATCAGCTGGAAAACTGGTTGGAAAGATTTTAGTTTTCAGCCCATGACAATATCCCCTGGCCATGAATACAATTCAGCTTTGTTTTGATCCCGGGCTGGCCGGATTTTTCCGGATCAGGCCCAGATTCCGGTATATCCTTGACAGAAGATCTTCTATCAAGGATATCATCGAGGCTCAAGGTGTGCCCCACACCGAGGTCGGACTGATCCTGGCTGATGGGTGCCGGGCCGGTTTTGAACTGATTCCTGTTCCAGGTCAGAGAATTAGTGTTTTTCAGGTCAGAGCACCGCTGGATCCTACCAGGCCCGACAGACTCAGACCTGAGCCCTTTCCAGAACTCAGGTTTCTGGTTGATCTGAATGTTGGCAGACTGGCAGGCCTGCTCAGGGGACTTGGTTATGATGTCCTTTATGATCCAGACATGGACGACCAGGCCATGGCCCTGACAGCTCAAAAGGACAAGAGAGTGGTTCTGTCCAGGGACCGGGGTCTTTTAAAACGCAGGCTCATTCAGTACGGCCGGCTGGTCAGGGCTGACAGACCTGCTGATCAGTTCAAGGAAGTGGCCAGCCTGTTCGGCCTGGAGTCCAGCAGAATGTTCACCAGGTGCCTGGGCTGCAACAGTCGGCTGGTCAGGGTGGACAAGGAAAAGATCCTGCACAGGCTTGAGCCTGGAACCAGAAGGTACTTTGACCGGTTTACCATGTGCCTGGAGTGCGACCAGATCTACTGGGCCGGAACCCATCTGGAAAAATTTCAAAAAAGATTGAAAATGGCGGGGATCTTGAGAGAATCTGCTTGACAAGACAGGCTCAATGTTGATAGCTAATCCGTCTGTTTACAGGGCAGGCGCGTAGCTCAGGGGGAGAGCATTTGCTTGACGTGCAAAGGGTCGGGAGTTCAAATCTCCCCGCGCCTACCACATACAGGGATTCATCATTCAGGGAGGCCCTTGCCTCCCTTATCTGTTTATAGGCAGGAGATACAATGGTCAGAATTGCCGGTACCAGTGAAGAGGTCGAGCTCAGTTCCGGCGCCACGTGCAGGGATGTCCTTTCCAGGGCCTTGTCCAAGAAGAGGCTCAAGGAAGTTGTGGCCTGCAGGTGTCAGGATCAGCTCCTGGATCTTGGGTCCAGGCTGGACCAGGACTGTCAGAGCCTGGAACCGGTGGTCATGACCAGTGAAGACGGGCTCAAAGTGCTCAGGCACAGTGCCGCCCATGTCATGGCTGAGGCGGTCAAGACCCTTTTCCCCACTGCCAAGGTAACCATTGGCCCGGATATAGAAAGCGGGTATTATTACGATTTTGATTTTGAGCGTCCGTTTACTCCGGAGGATCTGGAAAAAATCGAGGCCAGGATGGCCGAGAGTGTGGCTGCGGATCACCCGTTTGAGCGGATGGTGGTGTCCAGGGATGAGGCCAAGAGGATATTCCTGGACATGAACGAGACCTATAAGCTGGAGATCCTGGAGGATCTGGACGAGGACAGTGTGTCCCTTTACCGGCATGGTGATTTTGTAGACCTGTGCCGGGGTCCGCATCTTCCGAGCACAGGTTTTCTGAAGGCCTTCAAGCTGACTTCCGTGGCCGGGGCCTACTGGCGCGGGGATGAAAACAGGCCTATGCTTCAGAGGATTTACGGCACTGCCTTTGCCACGCCAAAAGATCTCAAGAAATATCTGGCCCAGCTGGAAGAGGCTAAAAAGCGTGACCACAGGAAGCTGGGGGTGCAGCTTGATCTCTTCAGTTTTTCCGAGGAGGCCGGGCCTGGCATGCCGATTTTTCATCCCAAGGGAGCCCTGATAAGGACTATTCTGGAGGACTTTGAGCGCAAGGAGCACTTGAGAAGAGGCTACCAGATTGTGCAGGGTCCGCAGATCCTCAGACGTGAGCTTTGGGAAAAGTCGGGCCACTATGACAACTACCGTGAAAACATGTATTTCACGGATATTGAAGAACAGTCTTATGGGATCAAACCCATGAACTGTCTTTCCCATATGCTTATTTACAGGTCCAGGCGCAGGAGTTACCGGGACCTTCCCCTGCGCTATTTTGAGCTGGGCAGGGTGCACAGGCATGAAAAGTCCGGGGTCCTGCATGGACTGCTGCGGGTCCGGGAGTTTACCCAGGATGACGCTCATATCCTTTGCCGTCCTGATCAGCTTCAGGATGAGATCATATCTATTGTCAAATTTGTTCAGGATGTTATGGATCTGTTCGGGTTTGACTATGAAATAGAGATCAGCACCAGGCCGGAAAAATCCATTGGGTCTGATGCAGACTGGGACCGGGCCACCAATGCCCTTGGGCAGGCCCTTAAGGACCTGGGCCTTGACTACAGCGTGAATCCGGGTGACGGAGCATTTTACGGTCCCAAGATTGATGTCAAGCTCAAGGATGCTTTGGGCAGGAAATGGCAATGTGCCACTGTTCAATGCGACTTCACCCTGCCTGAGCGGTTTGATCTGTTTTATACCGGTGAGGACGGTCAGAGGCACAGACCGGTGATGTTGCACAGAGTGATTCTGGGTGCTATTGAGAGATTTCTGGGGGTGCTTATTGAGCATTATGCCGGTGCCTTTCCGGTCTGGCTGTCCCCAGTCCAGGCCAGGGTGATGAGCATCACTGATGCTCAGAAAGAGTATGTGCAAAAGTGTCTGCAAAAGCTTCGCAAGGCCGGAATCAGGGTTGATGCTGATATAAGGAATGAGAAGCTAGGCTTCAAGGTTCGCGAAGCCCAGCTAGAAAAAATTCCCTTTGTACTGGTGGCCGGAGAAAAGGAAATCGACAGCTCCGGACTGAACGTCCGTCTGCGTGGTGGCAAAAACCTGGGCATGAAGACAATCCAAGAGGTGATTGAATTAATATACGAGGAAATGGATGAACCGTTCAAGAAGGGAGGAATGAGCTATAGATACCTCTACTAAAGCCCGCCGCAACAGACAGATAAGGGCGAGAGAAGTACGCGTAATCAGTGACGACGGCGAACAGCTGGGCGTGATGGACCTGGGTCAGGCCCTGGCCAAGGCTGAAAACATGGGCATGGACCTGGTTGAGGTTGCACCCAATGCCGACCCGCCTGTGTGCAGGATCATGGACTTTGGAAAGTATCAGTTTCAGCAGCAGAAAAAAAAGCAGGAAGCCAAGAAAAAGCAGACAAAAGTCCAGATAAAGGAAATAAAGGTCAGGCCCAAGACCGATGATAATGACCTGAATACCAAGGTACGCCACATCCTCAGGTTTATTGAAGGGGGTGACCGCTGCAAGGTCACTGTGGCTTTCCGGGGCAGGGAGCTGGCCCACAAGGACAGGGGGTCGGAGATTCTGGCCAGAATTGTTGATATGACTTCTGAGGTAGCCAAGGTGGAGCAGGAACCCCGCTTTGAAGGCAGAACCATGCACCTGCTGCTGGCACCCAGGAAGAGCTGACTCTGGCAAGGCTCAAAGGTTGACAAGCAATGGTCCGGTTTTTTGACAGTTCTTAAGAAGGACTGCATCCGGTCCTTATCATAATTAGTGTTTTTTATTTAAGTCAGGAGGATATAATGCCCAAGATCAAGACCAACAGAAGTGCTGCCAAGCGCTTTTCACTAACCGGAAGCGGCAAGGTCAGGCGTCGTAAACAGAATCTGCGCCATATTCTGACCAAAAAGAGTGCCAAGAGAAAGAGAAGACTGGGCCAGCCCGCCTTGGTGGACAGTGCCAACATCAAGGCTGTGAAACGTTTGATGCCCAATTCTTTCTAGGCGCTGTAATATTTCCCAGTTGCCCGGGGCCTGGGGGACAATTATCCGTAAATTTCAGGTTTACACCTTCTCATAATTGAACCAGATTCATCCTTTGGGATGGTATTTCAGGCCACAGCCCAGTACAGCGGATTTTAGACTATATTATTTTGAAGTAGCCAAATTACTCCAGGGGGGAGACCAAGATGCGAGTTAAAAGAGGTAAAACCGCTCACAAGCGGCATAAAAAATATCTGAAGATGGCCAAGGGCTATCGCGGAGGCAGGAGCAAACTTTACCGCACTGTCCGCGAGGCAGTGGAAAGAGGCCTGTGTTACGCCTACCGTGACCGCAGGCAGAAAAAGCGGGAGTTCCGTAAACTCTGGGTGGTGCGTATCAATGCTGCGGCCAGGGAATACGGTCTTTCCTACAGCAGGTTCATGAACGGCCTGACCAGAGCCGGGGTGGAGCTGAACCGCAAATCCCTGGCCGACATGGCTGTAAACGAAAAGGCCGCCTTTGCCAGGCTTGCGGAAATGGTCAAGTCCGGAGCAAATTAATGAACTCGGCCGCCGAGATCAGTAAATCTCTGAAGAGCCTGGTCCAGGAGTTTGAAAAAGCCCTGGACCAGGCTTCTTTATTGCAGGAAGTGGAAGAAGTCCGGGTTGCCTTTCTGGGTAGAAAGGGCCGGCTGGCCGAAATCATGTCCAGTCTGCCAAGTCTCCCGGTTGAGGAGCGTCCGGGTATTGGCCGGCTGGCCAACGAGGTCAAGGCAGAGCTGAACAGGATCCTTGATGAAAAATCCAGGGACATTCAGAACAGGCTTAGACACGAGGATATGTCCAGCTTTGACCACACCATGCCCGGGCGGATTCCGGACTCCGGTTCATTTCATCCTGTGACCCGGGTCATTAACGACATCTGCAGGATATTCGTGGGCCTGGGCTTTGATATTGTGACCGGTCCTGAGGTAGAAACTGATTTTTATAATTTTGAAGCCCTCAACCTTCCCCCTGGTCATCCAGCCAGGGACATGCAGGATACCCTTTACATCAGCGAGTCGGTGGTGCTCAGGACCCATACCTCGCCCCTTCAGGTCAGGACAATGCTTAAAGCCAGACCTCCTCTGGCAGCCATAGCCCCGGGCAAAGTCTATCGCCGGGACTCTGACCTGACCCATACTCCCATGTTTCATCAGATTGAGGGGTTTCTGGTTGATACCGACGTGAGCATGGCCGACCTTCGCGGCACCCTGACGGCATTTGCCCATGAGATTTTTGATCCTCAGGTCAAGGTCAGATTCAGGCCAAGCTTTTTCCCTTTTACCGAACCCAGTGCAGAAGTGGACATCAGTTGTGTCATGTGCATGGGCAGCGGCAGGTCTGACCAGGGCGGACCCTGCCGGGTCTGTAAGGAGACGGGCTGGGTGGAAATATTGGGATGCGGGATGATTGATCCTGCTGTGTTTGAAAAGGTTGGTTATGACCCTGAAAAATACACCGGCTTCGCATTCGGCCTGGGGGTGGAGCGGGTAGCCATGCTCAAATACGGAATAGGCGACCTGCGCATGTTTTTTGAGAACGACCTGCGCTTTTTAAATCAATTTGTCTGATCAAGAATCAACCCACTGGGTCAGCAGGGCGGATCACGGATGCCTGTTCAGCATTACCGCTTTGATGGACGACCCTGTTTTCCTGCTGGGCAGTTTAAAGGAAATGTTTCATGCTTCTCAGTCTTTCCTGGCTCAAAGAATTCACACCCTATGACGGATCAGTTGATGAACTTGCTCACAGGCTGACCATGGTCGGACTGGAGGTTGAAGAGGTCAAGCGCCCCTTTGCCCATCTTTCCGGTCTGGTGGTAGGACATGTCCTGGAAAGAAGCAGCCACCCTGATGCGGACAAGCTGTCCCTGTGCAAGGTGGACATTGGTACTGGAGAGCCTTTGTCCATAGTATGCGGAGCACCCAATGTGGCTTCAGGACAGAAGGTGGCGGTTGCTCCTGTAGGTACAGAACTGCCTGGCGGGCTGGTCATAAAAAAAGCCAGGATCAGGGGACAGCTCTCTCAGGGGATGATCTGTTCCGAGACCGAGCTTGAGCTGGGTTCGGACAGTTCCGGGATCATGGTCCTGAAAAGCGACCTTGCTCCTGGTTCCGGGCTGATAGAAGCCCTGAACCTGGAAGAGTGTGTCCTGGACATAGGCGTCACTCCCAACCGGCCGGACTGCCTGAGTGTGCTGGGCCTGGCCAGGGAGACGGCTGCGGTTTTCGACCTGCCTCTGGGTCTTCCTTGCTTTGATCTGCAGGAAGATGAATCCGTTGATTGCCCCAGTCAGCTGGAGGTAATCATTGATGATCCATCAGCCTGCCCCCTCTACCAGGCCAGACTGATTTCCGACTGCCGGGTTGGACCCAGCCCAGACTGGATCAGATACCGGCTCATGGCAGTGGGTATCAGACCCATAAATAATATTGTGGATGTGACCAATTATGTGCTTATGGAACTTGGCCAGCCCCTGCACTCTTTTGACCGGGATCTGCTCAGCGGATCCAGGATAAGGGTAGCCAGGGCCAGGCAGGGGATGAAGTTCAAGACCCTGGACGATCAGTCAAGAGAACTGGTTTCAACCGATCTTCTGATTTTGGATGAGCAGAATCCCGTAGCCCTGGCCGGGGTCATGGGCGGGGCTGATTCAGAAATTCATTCGGCCAGTCAGAACGTCCTGCTTGAATGTGCTGTGTTTGATCCCCTGACCATCAGAAAGACGGCCAGGAGGCTGGGGTTGTCCAGTGAATCCTCCTTCAGGTTTGAACGGGGAGTGGACCAGGTCGGAAGCAGGTTTGCCCTGGACCGGGCCGCAGCCCTGATGCAGGAGCTGTCAGGCGGCCGGGTGGCAAATAAGGTCTCTTTGGCCCAGCCAAGGCCGTATAAACCCAGGTCCATCAGCTTTCGCCCGGCCAGAGCCAACTCATTACTGGCCCTGGATCTGGATCAGGAATACTGCCAGAAGAACCTGGAACTTCTCGGATGCCGGGTCAGCCCGGACCAGACTGTTTTCCAGGTGGAGCCCCCCAGCTTCAGGCCGGATCTGGAGCGGGAGGTGGATCTTATTGAAGAGGTGGGACGCTTATATGGACTGGACAGGATTGCCGAACACCTGCCCAGGATAAAAAAATCCCTTGATCAGGAACCATTGGGACAGAGTTTTGATTTCATCTCAGCCATCAAAAGCTGGGGCAAAGGCCTGGGCCTGAACGAAGCCGTCAATTACAGCTTTGTAGGCAATTCCGATCTGGACCTGCTGGGCATTGATCAGGAGAGCAGGGTCAAGGTCTTCAATCCTCTGAGTGAAGACCAGGACGTCTTAAGGACTGACCTTTTGCCCGGGCTTCTGCAGACCCTGAAACATAATCTTGGCCATGGAAACAACAGGGTCAGGGTGTTTGAAGTTGCCCGGAGTTTTTTGCCCGATCCTGACTCTGAAACCGGAGTGAGTGAAACAAACCGGCTGGCCATCCTGCTTTACGGCCCTCGGCACCAGGGGCACTGGCCTTATCCAGATGAAGAATCAGACTACTCAGATATCAAGGGCTACGTGGAAAACTTAGTCCGGGTATTTATTGGTACTAAGGCCGACTTCAGGCCGGACCCGGACCATTCTTATCTCCTGCCCGGGGTGGAGTGCCTGGCAGGGGATGCAGTGCTGGGGGGCCTGGGAAGGGTGAATCCCGACCTGGCCAGATCCTATAAGGCCAGGAAGGAGGTCTGGTTTGCTGATATAGATCTTGATCAGCTGCGCATTATTCATGGGTCCCGGCAGATCAGCTTTCAGACTCTGCCCAGATTTCCCGTGGTCAAAAGGGATATGACTGTGGTAGCTCCCCTGGACCTGAAATACCAGCAGGTGGTCAATCTGGTCATGGATGCAGGCCAGAAAATCCTGGAGGATCTGACCCTGATGGATGTATATCTTCCCAAGGGAACCGGAGAAAAGAACATGAGTTTCAGGTTCACCTATCGTCATCCGGAAAAGACCTTGAAAGACAAGGAAGTGGATAAAGTCCACCAAAGGCTGGCTGATTTGATTCTGAAAAAACTGCCGGTGAGGTTTTCATAACGGATTAAGTGGATGATTTCATGCCGGGACAAGGTGTCCCTGGGCATTATCCGTGGCCGTCAAAGAGCTTGCCAGACTCTATGACGGCCATTTGCTTGCAGGCTGCTGGACTTTAGCTCTTTTGCAGATGAATGAGAAACAGATATGCTTTTGCATGTAGGTCCTGTTTAAAGGCTTTACCAAACAGGACGATATGTTTAGTCTTGATCCATGCACCAGGATCAGAAAACCTATAAAATCGGCCAGGTCGCTGAAATGCTCGGCCTGGAAACCTATGTCCTCAGATTCTGGGAAACTGAATTCCCCCAGCTCCAACCCGGCAGGACCAGGACCGGGCAGCGTTTATACACTTCTGAACACGTTCAGCTCCTCAAAAAAATTAAAAGCCTTTTGTATCATGACAAATTGACTATAGATGGTGCCCGCATGCGCCTGGAAGAGCATGGCAGATTTTCCGGAGTTCTGGGTGATGTGAAAAAGGGGCTGCAGGAAATAAAGAAAATCCTGGAATAGCCGGTCCGGGATTCAGGCCGGCCTGAGCAGAGCGGTCAGGTCCAGGCCGCCTTTTTTTCTTGACCTCGTGGTTGTGGTTAAGTTATGGCCCGCTTTTTGTTTGGGGATTCTGCCTGTGTAGCTCAGGGTCGGTCCCGGCCCGTTATCTTTATGTTCCGGAGGTTTTTCAGGTGCCCAAGAAGCTGGAGCAAATCACCTATACCGTATGGTGGAACATCCTGATCATCACCATTGGTTCTGTCATCTATTCAATAGGCCTCAAGGGTATTGCTTTTCATCATCAGTTCATTCCAGGGGGCGTGTTCGGACTGGGCCTGCTGGTGTACTATCTTACCCCTGTAATCTCTGCCGGCCTGCTGTACTTTTTCATGAGTATCCCTTTGTTTGCCATGGGCTGGATGTACGTAAGCAAAAGGTTTTTTTATTACAGTCTTTATGCCACGGTGGTGGCGACCCTGGCCTTTGAATTCCTGACTGTTGATTTCGGCATCCAGAATCAGCTCTACGCTGCCATTGCTGCCGGGGCAGTATGCGGAGCTGGTTGCGGACTGGTGCTCAGGTCTCTTGGTTCCAACGGGGGGCTGGACGTCATAGCGGTCATGCTCAACCAGAAGTACAACCTGGGGATTGGCAAGTTTTACTTTCTGTTCAACTTTTTTGTGTTTTCGGCCAGCCTGTTTGTTCTGGAAATTGACCTGGTCATTGCTTCGCTGATCCTGGTCTTTATCATGTCGTTTGTTCTGGAGTATACTCTGGCCATGTTTAACCAGCGGAAACTGGTCCTGATTATTTCTGATAAAAGTCGGGAAATAGCCGATGAAATGATCAAAGATCTGAAAATGGGAGCCACTTTTATCACAGGCAAGGGTGCCTATACCGGCAGTGACAAAAATGTGATCATGGCCATAACCAACAATATCATGCTTAAGCGTCTGGAAGAGACAGTGTTTTCCAATGATGAAAGTGCTATCTTCATAGTGGAGAACACGTTTAACGTGCTGGGTTCAAGTTTTACCAAAAGAAAGATATATTAAGAGAAAGCAGGCTGCTGACCTGGCTTGGAAGAGGCATGCCCAGTCCTGTTTAAGATTTGCAGGGCTAGCCGGCGGGTTCAGTAAAGAATGCGTTTTTTACTCCGTCCAAAAGCAGGACAGAGCTGATGGTCGTCTGGATGGCGATTGCATCCTGATCCCTGGTCAAAATTTCCAGCTGGGGATGTCTGGCCAGGATTGCTTTAATCAGTTCTTCCTGCCGGCCCGGGTCAGCAGGCCGGCAGGAGCCGGTTATGGTCAGGGCCTTGATGGACTTCCTTGATTCTGGACGGTCCAGTCTGGTGTCGATCATGATGCTGACCAAAGGATTGGCGCTTATATACTTGTATTTGCGGGATTCTTTCCTGGTCAGCATATAGATTTCAGTGCAGCCTGAATCAGGAATATAGGCCATGAGAGAGCAGTGAGGCTGGTTTTCACTGCTGGTGGCCAGAACCGCCAGGTCGCTGGTCTTAATAATTCTTCTAATCTCTTCAAGCATGACAGGTCCACCTGCCCCTGTTCAGAGGCCTGCTTTGGTGCAGATGAGTGCTTCCGGCTGGAGTCATTCCTGGTCACCATTGGTGGTAAAGACGTGTTTTTCGGCCAGGGTCCTGAGGACCTCCTGGTACTTTTCCTTGAGTTTAAAAAGATAGTCCGGATCGGTCCTGCCCTTCCAGGTTTCAACCTCCAGGAATCTTCCTGGAATCTTGATTTCATCGGGATTGAACCCGGTCCTGAATTTGATGGCCCAGCGGTGGGCCTGGATGGCCTGGACAGCCTGATCCAATTCCTGTTCTGAATAGTCCAGTCCGGTTGAGTTGAGGGCCTTGAGAATGGTTTCCTTTGGATAGGCCTTGCGACCGAAAAGACATCCAGCAACAGAGCACATGAGTATCCGGTATATCTCCTGGCTTTGCATGTAGTCAATGGACTTGTGGATGTCCCTGGCCTGTTCCTCCTGGTCAAAGCTGTAGGCTCCGGTATCCAGGTGAGAATGCCTGAATCCCAGGGCCTGGCTGACAAAATAATTTTCACCTGTGGCATAGCCGGCCATTTCCTGACCCAGGACGCAGGCAAAATCTTCGCCTCCGTATTTTTCCGCTGCAACCAGGGCTCCTTTTCCCAGTTCAAGGTAAAACTCGTTGTCCTGTCCGGCCAGGTGGGTCAGGGCCTGGACATAAGCCTGAACATTGCCGAACTGCAGGTCAACAATGGTCTGGTCAATGCCGACAACTCCTTTTTCCAGGGCCTCGGTTGCCCAGGCCAGGGCAACTCCTGCGCTGATGGCATCCAGACCGAGTTTTTCCACCTCTTCCAGAAGAGTTAATACCCCCGGGGCCGAGGTAATGCCCAGCATGGATCCCATTCCGAAGATGGGTTCATAGTCGTAGGACACCTGCCGGTACAGATATTCATGTTCATGACCGAACCGCTCTCTGAGCAGTCCGATGTGGATGCATCCTACTGGACACCCTGCACAGGCCACCTGGCGCAAAAGGAGGTCGTCTGCAAACTTTTCCCCGGATATGGATTCTATTTCAGGGTCATGGGTACTCTGGAGATTGCGCCAGGGCAGGGCCCTTAGTTCATTCAAGGGGATCAGATTTTCCGGAGTGCCAAGGTTGTGATACTTGCGGACTGCTCCACTTTCAGTAACAGTGGAATATATTTCCCTGTAGACCTTGTTGTACTCCTTGATCCTGCCATGTGGCAGGTCCTGGGTGGAGTCGCCGGAGATGATAATACCCTTGAGATTTTTGGCACCCATGACTGCTCCGCCGCCCATGCGGCCAAAATGGCGGTAAGTGTCAACGTTGACGCAGGCGTAACTGATCCTGTTTTCCCCGGCCGGCCCGATGCGCAGGATGCTCCGGTGTCCGGGGTTTCTGGGTTTAAGCCCCCTGAGGACCTTGCCGGTCCTGAAGATGTCCATCCCTTTGAGGTAATGGACATCCTGGATGTTGATTTCCTGGGATCCAAAGCCCAGACAGGTGAGTTTCCGGGCCCGGCCCGTGACTACTAAGGCGTCATATCCGGCAAACCTTAAGGCCAGGGCTGACCTTCCCCCGCCATGGGATTCGGCGTACTGACCGTTGTACGGGGACATGAAACTCATGATGGTCTTGCTCATGAGGGGAAACAGCCCGGTCAAGGGACCGATGGCCAGGATCAAAGGCTGATCAGGGTGAAAAGGATCAGCATCAAAGTCGGCAAAGTGTTCAAAAAGACCTGCAGCCAGTCCGCTGCCACCGATCCAGGTCTTTCTTGTGTCAAAATATTCAACCTTGGACTTCTTTCTGGAAAGGTCAACAACAAGAACTTTAAACATGCTATTCATTGCCGTCCTCCTTTGAAGGTTCGGCCATTTCAAGGCAGTCATGGGGACAGAAAGATACGCACCTGCCGCAATGGATACAGAATACAGGTATTTTTTTGACCGGATCAAAATATATGGCCTCCACCGGACAGGCTGTGGCACATTCACCGCAGTGGATGCAGAGCTTTTCTTTGAAGATCACTCCTCCTCCCTTTCTGGGCCTTAAAGCTTCAGTGGGACAGACCGGAGCGCAGGGGGGAGGATCGCAGGCCAGACAGACCGTGGCTTCATAGCCGGTACTTATCCCGCCTGAAGAATGGATGCGGATGCCTGATCTTTTCCAGGAGAGGGATTTATGGACATTCCTGGCGCAGGCCAGGGAACATGAATAGCAGCCTATGCATCTTTTCATGTTGCTGGGTTTCAGAATCTTCACTATCTTCCTCCGATTGATGGGAAAATTTTATGTTTTACCTTGAGGGAAAGTTTGATTATCTTTTTTGACACGGCAAAATGATCCAAGACCAGACTTCCTGGTCGGACAACGGTTTTTGTATGATCAGGGGGTTGTTGTTCGGCCGGGGCACAATGTGGCAGATCTTTTTGTTTTTATTAAAGAATTAAAAAAAACAGCGTCCAAAGGGGCTAGTCATGAACTTTAGCAAAAGAGTTTCCAGTGTTCAACCCTCGGCAACCCTGGCCATAAACGCCAAAGCCCAGGAAATGCGGGCCAGCGGGGAAAATGTGGTCAGTCTGGCAGTGGGTGAACCGGACTTTTCCACACCTGCCCACATCATCCAGGCAGCCAAAGCAGCTTTGGACCAGGGCTTTACCAGGTACACGGCTGTGCCGGGAATTCCTGAACTGCGCCAGGCCGTGGCCGGGTATTTTTCCAAATCATACGCCATTGACTGCCGGTTTGACGAGGTAATGGTCTCCAACGGCGGCAAGCAATGTCTGTACAACATCCTTCAGGCCCTTATCGATCCCGGGGATGAAGTTCTTGTTCCCGGCCCCTACTGGGTCAGCTATCCAGCCATGGTCCAGCTGGCCCAGGGTGTTCCGGTGGTGGTTCCCACCGAACCTGAAGATGGTTTTCTAGTCAGTCCGGACAAACTTGACAAGTATGTCACTCCCAGGACCAGGGTTTTGATCCTCAACACTCCATCCAACCCCACCGGATGCCATTATGATCAGAAAAGTCTGGACCAGCTGGCTGACTGGGCTGTATCCAGGGATATTTTTGTGATCAGTGACGAAATTTATGATCAGCTGGTTTATGAGCCTGCCGAGCCAGCATCTCTATGCGGTTTCTGGGCCAAAAACAAGGAAAAAGTCGCAGTGGTCAATGGGCTGTCCAAGACCTTTGCCATGACTGGCTGGAGAATCGGCTATGTCCTGGCCCATGTTGATCTGATCAGGGCCATGTCCAAAATTCAGGGCCAGTCAACATCAAATATCTGTTCCATTGCCCAGAAGGGGGCTCTGGCTGCCTTGACCGGACCATTTGAGTTTGTGGAAGAGATGAAAAAGGCCTTTGTGTCCAGAAGGGATCTGGCTCTGGACATGATCGGCTCCTGGAAAGATTCGTTTTGTCCCAGACCGGACGGGGCATTTTATGTATTCCCCAGACTGGACACTTTTTATCGTGGCGAAGTGGACAACTCCACAAGATTATGCCAGTTGATTCTGGAGCAGGAAAAGATAGCTCTGGTTCCTGGAGCGGCATTCGGAGATGACCGGTGTATCAGGATATCCTATGCGGTCAGTGAAAAAGTTCTGGAAAAGTGCCTGGCCAGGATCGGCAAACTCCTTGCAAAGATGTAGATTGGACATGATTTTTTGGTTCAGAAAGGATTATGGATTGTCGGATCAGCCAAGTAACAGAGGGGCTCATCAGGGCCCGGCCAATTTTATGATCCTGCTGTTGCTGGGTCTGAAGAGAGGTTAGATTTGTTCAGGCATCTTTTCAAGCCTGATCCGGCCCGTCCGTTTCAGCTGGTCAAATTCCTTTCCTGGAGTTCCCTGGTTCTGATCCTGGCCTCTATTCTGGCCTTGTCAGTTTTTATTGCCAATTACGCCAGGGAAACTATTCTCAACAAAAATCACGAGTTTGCCCTGCTGCTGGCAGAGAACCTTAATCACCAGATATACCAGCGTTTTACCTTGCCTACGGTCCTGGGCTTCGGCCGGATTGAGCTGAGACAGCCTGCTCAGTACGAGCGCCTGGAGCAGGTTATCCGCTCAACGACCCACAGCTTTCACGTTCTGGAAGTGAGGATTTACGATCACCAGGGAGCCATTTCCTATTCCACCAACAGTGATCTGGTGGGGCAGACCGACCTGGCGGATATCAGTGTCAAAAATGCTTTTGAACATGGTCAGTACAGCTTCAAGCTCCAGAAAAAGATCTCCAACTGGATGGCAATGCTCAGGTTCTCCCTGGAGCCTGATTCCATTGTTCTGAGGACGGTTTACCCATTAAGGGTGGAAAGGACCCTGGGACTGAGGGAAGAAACCATCATGGGTATCCTGGAGTTCACCCAGGATATTACAGCGGATTACGAAACAGTGATTCATTTTCAGTGGCTGATCATCATCGGCTCATTTACAACCTCCCTGGTTCTTTTTTTCATGCTGTACATGATCATCCTGCGCACGGACCGGGTCCTGGCCCAGAGGATTTCTGAAAAGGAAAGACTTGAAAAAGAGCTGCATCAGAATGAAAAGCTGGCCAGCATGGGCCGAATGGTGGCCAGTATCGCCCATGAGATCAGAAACCCTCTGGGAATCATTCGAAGCAGCAGCGAAATCCTGCATGGTCGGGCTAAAAGGGAGGGATCTCCTAATGCCAGACTGCTGGAGGCCATTTTTGATGAATCCAAAAGACTGAGTCAAATTGTCAACGACTTTCTGGATTATGCCAGGCCCAAGCAGCCCAGAATGGAGCAGGTTGACCTGGTCCGGGTCTGGGAAGAAATCTTTTCTTTTCTGGCTTCAGAGGTGGAGAAGCATAATGTCTCCCTGGAAAAGGATTTTCCAGAGCAGCTGGTGGTTTCCGGTGACAAGGATCTGCTGTACAGGGCTTTTTACAATATTTTTGTCAATGCTCTGCAGTCTGTCCCTGATAACGGAACCATCAGGGTGGAAATGAATCCTGGACCAGACCCGGAAGTCACGGTTTCTGATTCAGGACCTGGTTTTGAACCTTCCATGCTGGACAAATATCTTGAGCCTTTTTATACAACCAAGGATACCGGAACAGGCCTCGGACTGGCAATCGTGGGCAGCATCATCAAAAACCACGGCGCAAGAATAGTCCTGTCCAACAATGATTCCGGCGGTGGCAGAGTCAGGGTGATTTTTCCGGTAGCTACATGAATAGATGGGGCAGCCAAGCCGGTGAATGTCTAATAGTCGGAAAGATAAATGAGTACACAGATTCTGGTCATAGATGACGAAAAGAATTACCTGCTGATTCTGGAAACCATCCTGGGTGAAGAAGGATACAATGTGACTGCATTGAACGATTCCCAGATGGCCCTGGACTACCTTGATGAGTCAGAAGTGGATGTGGTGATTACGGATATGAAGATGCCCGGAGTCACCGGACAGGAGATACTTGAACACGTCAATAAGAATTATCCCCATATACCGGTCCTGATCATGACCGCCTATGGCAGCATAGACGGAGCAGTGGAGGCCATGAAGTGCGGGGCCTTTGACTATATTTCCAAGCCTTTTGCCAACGATGAGCTCCTGCTGTCGGTCAAAAAAGCAGTCATGCTTTCCAGGTCCGAGCAGGAGATCATCCTGCTCCGGCAGACCCTGGCTGAGCAGCACGGGCCGCACAAGCTGGTAGGCAAGAGCAAGCCCATGCGGGAGGTTCTTCAGGTGGTGGCCAAGGTGGCCCCCAGCAAATCCACAGTCCTGGTCACCGGGGAGTCCGGTACGGGCAAGGAGCTTGTGGCCAAGGCCATACACTATTCCTCACCCCGCAAGGACGGACCGTTTATTTCTGTGAACTGCATGTCCCTGAGTCCCGGGGTCCTGGAAAGCGAGATATTCGGACACGAAAAAGGCTCTTTCACCGGGGCTACAGCCATGAAAAAAGGCCGGTTTGAACTGGCGCACGGAGGGACCCTGTTTCTTGATGAAATCGGAGAACTTTCCAGCGATCTTCAGGTCAAACTGCTGCGGGTGCTGCAGGAAAAGTCCTTTGAGCGGGTGGGCGGCAGCAAAACCATCAGCGTGGATATCCGCCTGGTGGCAGCCACCAACAAGAATCTCAAAGAGGCCGTGGCCAGGGGAGAATTCAGGGAAGATCTGTACTACCGCCTGAATGTGGTCAATATCAATATTTCACCCCTGCGGGAAAGAAGGGAGGATATCCCTCTGCTGGTGGCTCATTTCATGCAGAAATTAGCAGGGGAGAACATCCAGTCCAGGAAAAAATTCTCTCCTGATGCCCTGGAATACTTGAGTGCTTATGAGTGGCCCGGTAATGTCCGCCAGCTGGAAAACGTGGTGGAAAGATGCATGGTCCTGGCTGCCAAGGATCTGATCGGAGTTGATGATCTGCCCAGTGAGATCAAGGATGAGGAAGCCCAGTTCAAGAGTGCGGTGGATTTGCTGCCTATCAGGCTGGAGCTGTCCGGAACCCTGGAGAAGATAGAGGCGGCCCTGATCAGAAGAGCCCTGGTCAGGAGCAATTTTGTCCAGGTCAAGGCGGCGGAACTCCTGAGTATTTCCAAGAGTCTTCTGCAGTATAAGCTCAAGAAGTATAATATCCAGGCCAAATAGCCTGCTGTTACGTGTCCATAGAAAAATTTATCAGACAGGTCTCCGGGGATGAAGCCCTGGGTATCAACATTGTCAGTCATAAGGTTTTCCCCGCTCAAAAGGGCGAATATGCCAGATTAAGCTGCACGGATAACTCCCTGGTCCAGGCCCTGGAAAAAAGCGGGATCAGGTTTTTGTACACCCATCAGGCAGAGGCCATCAATCTGGTCAGATCCGGAAAAAACGTGGTTGTTTCAACGCCCACGGCCAGTGGCAAGTCCCTGATCTACAATCTTCCGGTCTTTGAATCCATCCTGGAAGACCCTGAAGTCAGGGCCCTGTATCTTTTTCCTTTAAAGGCCCTGACCCAGGATCAGCATCAGTTCATAGCTGAACTGGCCGGACGTCTGAAGGAAAATCAGGATATATCTTCAGCCGTGTATGACGGTGATACTGACCATGCTGTCAGGTCCATGATCAAGAAGGACCCGCCCAGGATAATCCTGACCAATCCGGACATGCTTCACCGGTCCTTTCTGCCTTATCACCGGAAGTGGAAGGGCTTCTTCTCCGGCCTTAAGTATGTGATTGTGGATGAAGTCCACACCTACCGGGGAGTTATGGGCTCCAATATGGCCTGGGTATTCCGGCGTCTGGCCAGGATCTGCGCTCACTACGGCCGGGAGCCGGTCTTTATTTTCAGTTCAGCCACCATCAGAAATCCGGTTCAGTTCACCTCACAGCTGACTGGAATGGATTGCACCAGTCTGACTAAAAGCAGGGCGCCTCAGGGAAAAAAACACCTGCTTCTGGTTGATCCTTTGATGCAGGGAGCAGCTGGAGCAGCAATAAGGCTTCTGGGCAGAGCCCTGGAAGCAGGGCTCAGGACCATAGTCTATACCCAGTCCAGAAAGATGACCGAACTCATTGCCATGTGGTGTGCTGAAAAGGCCGGGCCGTTTAAAAACAGAATAAGCGCTTACAGGGCCGGGTTCCTGCCTGAGCAGCGCCGGGAAATCGAGGCCGGGCTATCCTCTGGCAGGCTTCTGGCCGTGGTATCAACCAGTGCCCTGGAGCTCGGCATAGATATTGGTCACCTGGATTTATGTCTGCTGGTGGGATATCCGGGATCGGTCATGGCCACGAGGCAGCGGGCCGGACGGGTGGGCCGGAGCGGTCGGGACAGTGCCGTGATGCTCATCGGGCATGAGGATGCCCTGGACCAGTACTTTCTGCGTCATCCCCAGGAGTTTTTTTCCATGGAACCTGAAAGCGCAGTAATTGATCCTTACAATCCCCGAATCATGTCAAACCACCTGGTGTGTGCGGCTGCAGATCTTCCTCTGCAGACTGAAGAAAAGTTTCTGGAGCACCAGGCTCAAAAAAGTGTCTGCGATCTTGCAAAGCAGGGGAGACTGATTCCAGCAGGCAGGGGTGATTACTATTATACCCTGGAGAAGTATCCTCACAAGGATGTTGATCTGCGGGGATCAGGTGGTAATTACAGTATTTTTGACCAGATCACCGGGGAGTTCCTGGGGGATATTGACCAGGCCAGGGTATTTTATGAAACACACCCTGGAGCAGTTTATCTGCATCTGGGCAAAACATACCTGGTCCATGAACTCAGTCTGGAAACCAGGTCTGTTTTTGCAGCTGAAACCAGGCTCAGTTACTATACCCGGGCTTGTACCCAGAAGCAGACCGAGATTGTTGAAACACTTCAATCCGGGGTCACTGGAGCAGGGAAGGTCTGCCTGGGAAAACTGAAGGTTACCGAACAGGTGGTGGGTTATGAAAAGAGGCAGGTCAAAGGGCAGAGAAGGATAGGGAGTGTACCCCTGGATCTCCCCCCGGTGATCTTTGAGACTCAGGGAATCTGGCTGACCATAGACCCTGATCTGCACAAGCAGATAGAAAAAAAGATGATGCACTTTATGGGGGGGATTCATGCTGTGGAGCATTGTCTCATTGGGTGCCTGCCCTTGCTGATCCTCACTGATCGTAATGATCTGGGGGGGATATCCACTCCGGCCCATGAACAGCTGGGCACTGGTGCGATTTTCATTTATGATGGAATCCCGGGCGGCATAGGGCTTTGCTCCCAGGCCTTCACCCTTATGGACCAGCTCCTGGACAGGGCTGTGAGGGTCATTTCCGGCTGTCCGTGTGAAAATGGCTGTCCGGCCTGTGTTCATTCTCCCAAATGCGGATCCGGGAACAGACCCCTGGATAAGGAAGCAGCCATGGTCATGCTGAGGGAGCTGGCCGGGAAAAAAGTACAGCCTGTATCCTGTCCAGCCGGGTCTGCCCGGCTGGAAAAAGATAAAAGCAAGGAAAAGAGCCGGATGAAGAATTTTGCAGTACTTGATATTGAAACCAGGCTTTCTGCCCAGGAGGTAGGGGGATGGGGCAACAGCCATCTCATGGGAGTGAGCTGTTCAGTTGTTTATGATTCCAGCTCCAATGAGTTCTTGACTTTTTTTCAGGAACAGACCGATGATCTGGGAAAATATCTGAGCAGTTTCGACCTGGTGGTGGGCTTCAATCTCATCCGGTTTGATTACCGGGTTCTGAAAGGACAGTCAGGTTTCAACTTTCACGATCTGCCAACCCTTGATATCCTGGCTGACGTGGAAAAAAGGCTGGGTCACCGACTTTCCCTGGACCACCTGGCTGGGCACACCCTGGGGGTAAACAAGTCAGCCAGCGGCTTGCTGGCCCTTAAGTGGTGGAAGCAGGGTAAAATGGACAAAATAATTGAGTATTGCCGACAGGATGTGGCCATTACCAGGGATTTGTATCAATTTGGTCGGGAACAGGGTCATCTTGTTTTTCAGAACAGGTCCGGACGGAAAGTCAGAATCCCGGTGGACTGGAATTAGAATTCAAGGCTCAAGGGGTGAACCATGTCTAAAAAAATGATTGTTGTCCTTGGAGCAGGATTGCTTGGTCTTTTGCTGGCCGGGGGCCTGTGGTTTTTTCACTTTGCCGGTCCAAAACCTTCTCCTGAAGAGGAACAGCCTGAGGAGACCAGGAGGATAGACTTTACAACCCGTTTTGAAGATCTCAGGGTGGGCGATGGTGTTCAGCCTGAAACAGACGAGGCTGATTCCAGGCCCGTGGCTGAGGATGAAGATATCTACCTGGCCGATGAGATGATTTCTGATGACTTTTCAGGCAGGCTGGCTGAGAAGATTTTCAACGCCTATATTCCGGCAGGTCCTGCAGGAGGACCTGGCAGATTTGCTCTGACCTTTAAGCAGGTGAACATGAATTATGCTGTTGATCTTACCGGCTTCAGGGTGGATCAGGAAGATATCCTCAGGGGCAGACAGGAGGTCCTGGGGCATCTGCTGCAGCCTGTGGTGATCAGATCAGCAACCTCATTTTACGGTCCCAGGCTCCTGGACCGTATTCAAGACCTTGCCCAGACCAGGATCAGGACCATTCCTTCCCCTGCCCAGCCGCAGGAAAGGGTTTTGACCAGGTATGAAACAGCAGAGCTGTTCAGATTGCTGGCTGAAAGACTGAACCAGTTATCAGAGGTCTTTGAACGGACCGCTGCTGATCCGGGAACCCTGGATCTGGTAGGGGACTATCTGCTGGTGGTGGATGAACTGCGGGACACCTATTTCAAGTACTGGCAACTGGATGAAGACTCGAATGCCTCTGAAAGAGAAAGACTTGGCAATGAAATCAAGTCCCTGATCATGCAGAGGGAAAACATCAGGGAAAAGATCATTTCCAGGGTGGCTGATTCTGAAATGCGTCAGGCCGGGCATGACCATGTCTATGAGGTTCAGTGGATTTACCGGCGGATGGAGGTTGACGGATTTTCAGGCGAGTCCATCCAGGCCCTGGCTGAAGCCGCCCGGATAGTTGCTGATCAGGCCCTGGAAAGGTCGGAAAAGCTTCTGGAGAATGATGCCGGATCCATCCAGGATCAGTGATGCTCCAGGAAGGTCTTAACCGGGATGACCAGCTCTGTCAGAGGACGGCCAAAGTAGTAGTCGAGTACTGGTGGCCCTGCTCCGGTTTTTTCCATGAATGAGTTTCTGAACTGCTGGTCCCGGGATAAGATCAGTTTGATCTCATGTCCGGCCTTGCCGGGGAAATGTTTATCCTCTTTGAGCAGGTCCACCAGCAAGTTCACCGGACACTGGTTTTCATGGATTTGGATCAGCTCTTCCAGGGCGGTCCCCTTTTTGAAGATATTTGTTCTGGAAAGGGTGTTCTGATTGTAGGATTGGGTTATTTTGCCGGTGTTCCAGCACTCAAGGAGCCTGCATTGAGCTGGTCTGCGGTCGTGGATGGTGCAGAGGTTCGTGGCCTGATGGTGAAAGATGCAGGACCAGGTCCCGGGCCTTTTCCCCTTGACCTTGATAAGCTCTCTGTCCAGCAGGACCGGTCTTCCCAGAATATTGTCCAGGGCTGGTTCACCCTTGCGCAGGAGAACAAGGTTCTCAGGCAGGAGGATTTTTTCAGTAACAAGTCCCAGATCCTGCATGTGGAGCACAGGTCCGTTTTTTCGGCAGCATGTTCCGCATTTGCGGCAGCTGTTTTGAGGGAAGCCGGGTTGCTTCATCTTTAGTCATATTTCCCAGTGAAAGTGTTAGCTGAAAGGTCCTGGGCTGGTAATGTCCGGGTGAAAAAAATATCTTGAAGCGTACTGGCCGTCAAATACATGTTCAGTCCGGGCAGGACTGCTGAACCTGCCGGATGATCCGTAAAAAAGAATTTCAGGAGGAAGGTGTGAGAAGGATATTATTGATCAGTCTGATATTGATGTTGTGGTCTCTTCCGGCCCATGCGGTCTCCATATCAATTCCCGAGCAGGTAGGGCAGGGTGAGCCTTTTCTGGTTGAAATCAGCTGGGACCGCCAGCCTGAAAGAATATCGGTCTCCTGGATGAACAAGACCCGGGACTATCCCGTAGAGCTGCCTGGTACCCAGGCCATCCTGCTGGGGGCCGGGCTGGATCATAAGGGAAGTTATCCCCTGAGCCTTGCTTTTGAAATCAATGGTTCGCGCCTGGACAGGCAGAAGCAGATAAGAATAGTTGAAAAAGATTACCCGGTTCAGCGTCTCAGTCTGCCCGAGTCCATGGTCACTCCACCCGCAGAAGTCCTGGACAGGATAGCCAGGGAGAGGGAAAAGACCCTGGCAGCAGTGAACACCTTCAGCCTTGACCGGTTCTGGTCTGATTCCTTTGTCCGTCCGGTTCCCGGAAGCGTGAGTTCGCCTTTTGGAGTGCGCCGGTTCTTAAATGACCAGCCCCGGGCACCCCATCGCGGCGTGGACCTGCGCGGGGCAGAAGGGGTACCAGTGGCAGCCATGGAGACCGGGCAGGTGATTTTAACCGGGGATTTTTATTACGGAGGAAAGACCGTGATTATTGATCATGGTCTCGGGTTTCAGACGGTTTATATGCACCTGAGTGAAATCCAGGTAAATGAGAAAGAATTTATTTCCAGGGGAGATCAGGTCGGCCTGGTGGGCATGACCGGCAGGGCCACTGGACCGCATCTGCATTTGGGGGTCTATATCCTGGGGGAGGCGGTTGATCCCCTGGTCCTTTTGGGTGAAAAATAAGGAACCGTTTCAGGGTTAGCAGCTACTCCCGGATCAGACGGTCCAGGATGAACCCGAAGAAAGAAACGGCTCCAGACTCAGATCCGGAATAGATCCATCCCAGCTGAGTCCGGCAGGCAGTACACAGGGCTGTCTGCCAGAAGTAGCCGGGAAACCATGTGAACTCTTCAGTTACCGGACCCAGCCCGGTGATATTTTCTGCTTTGGAGAAGCAGCCCACCTCAAAGACCAGACCCTGAGGATTGACAAAGACATGAGCATGGCTGCCGTTGATGTTTACGGCGTAAACATCCTCTGTAATGATGGCCCTGCAGAGGCTGCAGATGATTTGACCTTTGCCGGGGCGTTCCTGGTCATCCTCCAGGGTGATTGAGTCCGGGGTGAATCCGGGTGCTGTTCTGGTCTTGAACAGGAGAGTGGTTCGGCCTTCAAGGCTGGTCATTTGAATTATCCGCTGATTTTCTGGATGACTGGGTAAAGTTTCTGTTAGCCTCTTTAAACAGTGCAGGCCTTTAATCCTGTGCAACGGTGGAAATGGCCTATTTAAAACGCTTAAGGAGCCTGGCTGGTGATTTCCAGTTCAACCACCGAACCTAGAGGAATCCTGAATCTGTCACCTGGATGATCATCAAACCCGTAAGGGTCGATGAACTCAACAACTATGCCCGTCATTCCGGTTTCCGGATCCAGCCGTTCAATTGTTCTGGTGACTTTGCCGGCGCGAAAGCGCTGGACATGGTCGCCCATGAGCCTGATTTTGACCCGGGGAGCATTACTTTGGTCGTTGATTTCGGAAATGTTCAGCCATCCTGCTGAGGCAGAAGGGATATGGGCCATGATTCTGGCCCGGTCCAGGGGTATCAAGACAGCCAGACTCTGGTCAGGGGTAACCTGCTCTCCGGCAGAAACCCGGCTGGAGACAACCAGGCAGGGAAAGGGAAATCTGATCACAGTTCCGTCCAGTTCCCTGCGTGCCCTGGTCAGTTCATTCCGGGCCTTGGTCATTTCCTGTCTGGCCTTTTCCAGTTGCGGGGCGTAAACAAGCAAGGGGTCCGGTTCAGTATATCTCCTGGTCTGGAAAAGCTTCCAGTCCTGGTGGTCGTCAAGAACCGCATGTTCCAGCAGGGCCAGCTGCTGTTCAGCTCTCAGGACCCGGTTTTGGGCTGATTTAAAGGCTGATCTTTGGGCCTGACTGTCCAAGATGATTATTTCCTCCTGGGCGGCAATGATTTCACCCTGGTCCAGTCTGGGTGATACGTATTCGATCCTGGCCGGGACCGGAGCATGGACCCTGATCTCCTGAACAGGCTCGACCAGACCGGTCAGGACGATCCTGGTCCTGTCCGGATATGCTGCTGGACTGGTTACGGGAAACGGGTCAGCAATGCCGGAATCCCGGGATGACTGATCATCCTGACACCCGGACAGCATGCCCACTATTAACCCCGTGACCAGGACAGCAGCAGCTGTAAAAGCAATTTGTTTTAAATAATTCATGGCAGTACGGCTGTAATCAGATGACTTTATTCTTGTAATCATTTTATGCTGCTGCCATGATCCTTTGTCAACAGGTTGCTGGCAGATGGTTTTGTGTGAAAACAGGGTTTGCTTTGATCCTGCAGGCAGAGACATGAATTTCAGCAATGGTGTCGGGCCAGCCGGCTGGCAGGATTAAATTGTTGCCGAACTTGGTGTAGTTTTATAAAGTAGAGTCAGTTTAGATAGCAAGCGGGTAAGCAATGAACAAGACAACTGTACCGGATGTGTTAAGGGCAAAGGGACAAAACAAGCTGGCCATGGTCACGGCTTATGACTATTCCATGGCCAGACTGGCAGATCAGTGCGGACTGGACATGATTCTGGTGGGTGATTCTCTGGGCATGGTAAGTCTTGGCTACGACAGCACTCTGCCGGTGACCATGCAGGATATGCTCCACCATACCCGGGCCGTGGCCAGGGGAGTAGACAAGGCCCTGGTGGTGGCTGACATGCCGTTCATGTCCTATCAGACCGGGGTAGGCCGGGCCGTTTACAATGCAGGCCGGTTCATGAAGGAATCCCTGGCCGGGGCAGTCAAGGTGGAAGGCGGGGCCGCTATAGTGCCTCAGATCCGGGCCATGGTGGAATCCGGAATACCGGTCATGGGACACCTGGGATTGACCCCGCAGCATGTGGCCATGTTCGGCGGTTTCAAGGTTCAGGGACGGGGAAAGTCGGGAGAACTGATTGCTGAGCAGGCTGGTCAGTTGGAACAAGCAGGATGTTTTTGCCTGGTTCTGGAGGCGATTCCTCCGGGTCTGGCAGGAAGAATTACAAAAAAACTGAACATTCCCACCATAGGGATCGGGGCCGGGCCTGAGTGCGATGGACAGGTCCTGGTCATTAACGATCTGCTTGGCATGAATGATGAATTCACTCCCAGGTTTGTGAAAAAGTATGCTGATCTTTCCGTGATTATCAAAAAGGCCCTGACGGATTACGTCCAGGATGTCCGATCAGGAGGATTCCCCAGAGAGGAGCACTGTTACCGGGAAGATTGACCAGTACTGACTGGAGGCACCAGCAGGTCCAGATCAGTTGAAACAGGGCGGTGTATTGCCGCCTCAAGGTTTAAAGGGGTCATGTCAGGATTATGAGACTTCTTGTGCAAAGGGTGAAATGGGCCAGGGTCAAGGTTGACAGTCTGGTTGCCGGGGAGATTGAAAACGGGCTCATGGTTCTAATCGGCTTTTCAGCCCGGGATACTGACCTTCCGGGGCAAAGGCCCTGGAAGACCATCATAGCCAAGCTTCCAAGGCTGAGGGTATTTTCTGATGACCTGGGAAATCTCAACCTGAGTCTGAAGGATGTCCAGGGCCGGATACTGCTCATACCTCAGTTCACCTTGTACGCTGACTGCCGGAAGGGGCGCAGACCAGGATTTTCCGGCTCAGCGCCTTATGACGTGGCCAGGGATCTATTTGAAAGATTTGCAGCTGATCTTGCCCGGGAAGGGCCAGGGGTTGCGCTTGGAGTATTCGGGGCTGAAATGGAAGTTGAACTGAACAATTTCGGTCCAGTGACGATCATGCTGGACAGTGATGATTTTTTCTGCTGATCAGACTGGATTGACTTATGGACGGTATCAGAATTCTTATTGCGGAAAATTCAGAAGAGTACAGAAGGTTTCTGGTCAGCCTGCTGGGAAGCGACTATATTGTTGAAACCTGTTCTGACCGGAATCGTCTCATCGACAGATACCTTTCCTTTTCTCCTCAGATAGTCCTTATGGATGTAAGCCGAGACGCAGCTGAATCCCTGGGGGCTATAAGATACATCAGAAGTCAAGCCAATGACAATGATGTGTTCATTCTTGTCCTGTCCGGACAGGCATCTAATGAACTCATGATCAGGGCCCTTAACTGCGGAGCCAATGACTATATCCTGAAGACTCTGGTCCGGGAGGAACTTCTGGCCCGGCTGGAGGTGGCCAGAAGGCAGATCAGTCTGGTCCATCAGCTTCATCTGGCTTACAGGCGCATATCTTCGGAAATGGATACTGTTGCTGATCTGCAGAACCGTCTTCTGCCCAGGGAACATCCGGTTATCCCTGGAATCAACCTGGACTGGCTTTACCATCCTTCTGGAAGGGCAAGTGGTGATTACTTTGATTATTTTGCGGTAAATGATCATGTGCTGCGGTTTGTGGTGGCCGATGTCTCAGGGCACGGGGCCAGGGCTGCCTTTATCATGAACACGGTGCGCACGATTTTTCAGGTATCCAGGCGGCACCATCTGTCCCTGGACCAGGTCATCACTTTTATCAATGAAGACCTGTGCGGAAGCGTGGGAGATGAAATGGACTTTGTCACCCTGGCGGCCTGTGATCTTAATCTTCAGGAGAAGAGCGTACTTTTTATAAATGCTGGACATTGCCCCGGGCTGTTCTGCATTGACCACCAGGTATTCTTTGCTTCTCCGCCCACTGCCAGACCTCTGGGCTTCTTTAAACTGGACCTGCAGCCGGTGAAGATTGCCTATTCCGACTGGATCAAGATTATGCTTTTCACTGACGGATTTTATGAGTGGGAAGTGGAACCGAATGAATTCTTGGGGCTGCCCAGGTTCCTGGACCTGGCCGGGAACATGATGGCTGAAGATGATTTCTGCCTGCAGCGATTAAAGACGCATCTGGAATCCATTCCTGAAATGCCCCCGGCTTTCCGGGATGACCTGACCGCCCTGGTGGTTCAAACCTCTGCCCTGTGACGCCCCATGCTTGACCTGACCTTGAAGACAACCATCTCTCCATGCAGGGCAAGGATGATCACCCGGGGCATGGTCAACTTTCTCAGGGAACTGATAACTGATGATGTGCTGCACGACATCGAGCTGGCCCTGACCGAGGCCTGCTCCAATGTTGCCCTGCACGCTTATCCCGGTGGCTCAGGGCCGGTCTGGATCCGGATGACGGTCAGCCTGAACAGGGAAATCAGCTTTCAACTGGTTGACCAGGGGGTTGAGTTTTCCTGTCCCCTGGATCTGCCTGGCAAGGATTCTCATTCAGGAAGGGGGATATATATAATCCGCAGGGTGGCCAGCGGTTTCAGCTATGAGCGAAAGGACGGGTCCAATATTCTCTGCTTTAAAAAGACAATAAGAAGGGATCAATGGAAAGAGTGCGTCTGATTAATGAGGATGGGCTGGTAAAGATTTTTGTGGAAGGGGAGATCACCCTGGAGATCATTGCCGAGTTAAAGACACTGTTCAATAATGTGTTCATGCGGGACTGGCACAGTCTGGTGGTTGATCTTTCTGGAGTCAGGTTTATGGACAGTTCAGGCATCGGATTCTTGACCGCCATGAACAACAGGGCCTGCCAGATGAACAGGGGCTTTGTCCTGGAGAATCCCTCGGACCAGGTCCTTAAGACTTTGAAGCTGGTCAATCTGGCTGATTATTTCAGGATTGTCCGCAGTGAGTGCTGAAATAAGCTATTCCCTGTCCCCAGTCCAAAGATCTGAACAGGTCGAGGATGTGGAGATATCAGCCTGCAACCGGACATTCAGGCTCATGGGCCGTTTTGGCCACCGGCTGACAGACAGCGCTGTCAAGGCTTTGGAAGAAGGAAAGGATCTGCTGCCGGTCCTTGTTGGGGCAGGTTCCAGGCAATATCTGGAAGCGGTTCTTAAAGCCCATCCAGGCCCCATGGCTGTTGTGGACAAGGAAGAACAGATCATGAAGATGACCGGCACCGACCAGGTCCTTGCAAAATTCAGGGACCGGGTCCTTTTGATTCATTCCGGCTCTTCCACGGACGCTCTGACCGTCCTGACCAGATGGCAGATGCAAAACCAGGGACGTCCTTTCCTGAGCTTGTCCCTTCCCTCCTACTTGCGCCTGGATCGAAGCTATTACAAGGAACTGGATACAGCCCTCAAAACAGGAGCAAAGTACGACTTCTGGGCCAGGTCCAGATATTCAAAATTCAAGGCTGATAACCCCAGGATACTCCTGATCACCACTGACTACTTTCTCATGGGGGAGATCATTGCCGCCTGCCAGCGCCTGGATGTTCCCCACCGCCTTCTTGATCTTCAGGACAAGGAAATGGGCAGGGAAGATTTTGTCCGGGACTTTTTGCAGGCCGTACTGGAATTCCGGCCTGATTTTGTCTTCACCATCAACCACATGGGGCTGGACAGGGAGGGGGTCCTGGTGGACCTGCTGGAAAAAATGGAGCTGCCTCTGGCATCCTGGTTTGTGGACAATCCCCACCTGATCCTCTACCGCTACCAGAATCTGGCCAGCCCGTTGTGCACAATCTTCACCTGGGACTCAGACAACTTGCCAAGCCTGAGTGCAAGGGGGTTTAACAGGGTGCATTATCTGCCCCTGGCCACTGATGCCCAACGTTTTGTCCCTGGCAGGCTGCTGTCCGGATTCCCGGGACAGGCCCGGGATATATCCTTTGTGGGCAATTCTATGGTCCACAAGGTGAGGGCCAGACTGGACAGGGTGCTCAAGGCCGACCAGGGCAAAAGGCTGGGGGCCGGTTTTCAGGAGGTGGCAGGGGCCTTTATTCAAAGCAGGCATAATCTGGTATCCTCATTGCTGGAAGAAAAGTTTCCTGCTTTGTGGAGGGATTTCCAGGACCTGCCGGACATGGAGTCAAGGCTGGATTACGAAGCACTGGTCACCTGGGAATCCACCAGGATCTACAGAAAAAAGTGCGTGGAACGGATCCTCCCCTTTCATCCCCTGATTGCCGGAGATGACGGATGGAAGGAGACTTTTATTGGCTCAGACAAATGGGCATACGTTCCTGAACTGAATTACTATGCTGATCTGCCTGGCTTTTATGCCCATGCCAGGATAAATTTCAACACTACCAGCGCCCAGATGAAAGGGGCAGTCAACCAGAGGGTCTTTGATGTCCCGGCCTGCGGGTCGTTTCTGATCACTGATCACCGCAGACAGCTGGAGGATCTGCTGGAGCCGGGCAGGGAAGTTGTCTGTTATCATGAACTGGATGAAATAGGTGACCTGGTCAGGTATTATTTGAAAAATCCGGACCAGAGAAATGAAGTTGCTGCCAGGGCCAGGAAGAGGGTTCTGGATGAGCATACCTATGACCACAGGCTGCGAGCCCTGTGTGCTCAAATGAAGAAGATTTATGGCTAAACCGATCCTGATTCTTCAGATGCAGAGGATGGGGGACCTGATCATGTCATTCCCCCTTTTTTTGTGGCTGAAAAAGACATATCCGGGCCACAGGATACAGGTTGTGGGGGAAAAGATCTTTTATGAAGGTCTGGTGGAGATGTCCCCGGAGGTTTTATATGTCCCCTGGCAGAGACGGGAGTTTGCCCTGAAAGAGGACTACCGCCTGGTGATCAACCTGAGTCACCGGCCAGAAGCGGCCTGGCTGGCAGGAAAGGTCAAGTCAGAAGAGCTGGCCGGGCCTTACCTGACAGACAGCAAGGTCCTGCGGATTGCTGGTCAGTGGCAGCTATACCGATCAAGTATTGTACACAACAACCGCTACAACCGGTTCCACTGGGCTGAACTCAATGCTCTGGATGTCGTACCCTGGCAGCTCATAGGCAATACCAGGTGGAATCAGCCGGAAACCACTGCTGGAAATCAGCGGATCGGTCTTTTTATTGGAGCCAGCCAGAGCAACAAGAGGCCTGGGACCGAGTTTTACGCCCTTTTATGTAATGAACTTGTGAGATGCGGTTACCAGCCTGTGATCCTGGGCGGTCCAGGTGAGAAGGACCTGGCCGGAAAAATAATCGGGCGGTGCCGGGTCAAACCCTTAAGCCTTGTAGGCAGGCTGAACCTTATCCAGCTGGGAAAGGTCTGCCGGGGACTGAACCTGCTCATTACCCCGGACACCGGTCCCATGCATCTGGCTGCCTGGATCGGCTTGAAGACCCTGAACCTCTCCCTTGGGCCGGTAAATCCATGGGAGACAGGCCCTTATCAGCCCGGTCATCTGGTCATGCGTTCCAGTGTCAGCTGTACCGGCTGCTGGGAATGTACCAGGAGGGATCCGATGTGTGCTGGCACCTTTCGGGTCCGGCAGGTTATGGTTCTGGTCCGGGAGATGCTCTGCTCCGGCCCGGAAAAAGCCACAGCCAGGGATTTCAAGGGGGTCAACGTGTTCAGGACCGGCCGGAAGCGAGGCCTGTACGCCCTGGAATCTGTCAAGGCCAAACATGTCCTTTCCAATGACCTGGCCGGATTCTGGCAAAGTTTCTGGAAATTTCAATTCGGCCTGGAATCCCAAGAAAGTCTTTTTCAAAATGCTTTGGCAATACATGATGCCCACCCCTTTTTAAAGGACAGGTTTTCCCGATGCGCTGTAAGTTTCCTGGCGGAACTGAAAAGGCTCATGGCCCGGGGCAGCCTGCCGGACCGTACCTTCTGGAGGGATACTCCTCCGTATTTCAGGCCGTTTACCGGCTATGTCCACCTGATGTGGCAGAACAGCGACTATTCCAGCCAGTCCCTGACCCGGTCCATTGAGCTGGCTGCTCAGCTTGCAGATCTGTTTTCCCCTGGACCCTGATTTCCGGTCTTTTTTTATCCTGTCTCTTCAATCTGGAACAAGAATTGATATGTACTCCCCTGAGGAGTGCAACCATGCAAAATTTTCCCACCACAGATCCTTTGTCCGGTGCAGCGGGCTTTTTTGATACAGGGCCCAGGAAGAGCTCTGGTCACGGGACCTGGACAGATGATTTCAAAAGCGTGTTCAAAGGCGCAGTGGAATCCGGTCAGGATGATCAGAGTCCCAGAAGCGCAGGAGCCAAACAAAGCTCTCTGGACAAAAACCGTAATTCCAGGACCGGCCAGAGCCAGTTCAAGGATGATGATCTGAGCAGGGAAGATTTTGCCGCAGTCAAGAAGGTGCTCCGTGATCACGGAGTCAGTGCCGGAGAGATCAAGGAGCTGGAAAAAAGGTTTGAAAAGTCCGGTCTGACCTGGAAAGAGCTTTTATCAGCCCTTGACTTTACCAGGCTTTCCCGGACTTCAACTGGTCTGACCAATAATGAAAAAAGTCGGCTCATGGGCTTTTTCAGCATGCTGGGATTTAATCCCCTGGAAAGCGGAAACCTTGTTCACAAGCTTGAGAATGGAAAATTTTCCCAGGCATGGGAACAGGTCTCTCAGAGACTTGACCAGGCCTCCGGGGAAAGAGGATTCAGCATTAGCAGGGAGCATGCTCAGGCCCTTTTCAAGGTCATGGGCATAGGCAGTGACCAGCAGGAAAAGTTCAACTCATTTCTGGGTCGTCACCTGGGAAAGTCTGAAATGGGCAACTTTCTGGCCATGGTCAGGAAGGAAGCATCAGGCAGCACAGGCAGTACCCTGAACGAGCTGCTGACCGGACCTCAGGGTCAGAAGGCAGCCCTGTCAGGCAATCTGTCTTCACTGCTGGCAGAAATAGCCAGGATCGCCTCCAGAGAGGAACCAGCAGTGGACAAGGGGGACAAAATCAAGGAGCTGTCCTTTATCAAGGCCAAAAAAGAGAACGCACCCAAGGGAATCGTCAGCCAGGGCCTGGATGGAAATAAAGAGGGCAGCGGTCGGATCAGGCAGGATGAGACTATGGCCAGGTTTCATGACCAGTCAGACAATTCCAGGAACCACCAGGGCAATTCCAGAGATGAGCGTTCTTTGTTTGATCGGCTGAACAGTCACCAGACCAAAGGTGAGTCATCCGGCCAGCCACAGAAAAATGATGATAACTGGGATAAATTTTTGAGTAGAATCAGAACATCGCCTGATTCCACTGACTTGAAAAGCGCAGTGGCCGGAGACTTCAGGGCCAGGAACTCGGCGGAGTCAATCAGACAGAACCCCCATCTCCAGCAGCGGGAATTTGTTTCCCGCCAGATCCTGGAGCAGGTTCAGAACGGGATTTTCAAAAGGATGGATGCCGGCAGGACCCAGATTTCACTCCAGCTTGATCCTCCGGACCTGGGACGGGTGGGGGTGCTGCTGCAGATGAAAGACAAGGAGGTCCGGGCGGTCATCAGGCCCACCAGCCCTGAAGTGGCCCAGATCATCAGCGACAACCTGGCCAGGCTCAAAGCAAGTCTTGAACAGCAGGGGCTCAGGGTAAACAAGATTGAAGTCCAGACTCAGACCCAGGAGGGGCAGACCCAGACCTGGCAAGGCCAGGAAGAGCACAACAAGGCCAGGGAAAGGATGCGGGAGGCAGTGAGAATGGCCAGGATG
This sequence comes from Desulfonatronovibrio hydrogenovorans DSM 9292, assembly GCF_000686525.1. Lineage (NCBI taxonomy): Bacteria > Pseudomonadati > Thermodesulfobacteriota > Desulfovibrionia > Desulfovibrionales > Desulfonatronovibrionaceae > Desulfonatronovibrio > Desulfonatronovibrio hydrogenovorans. The sequence continues at coordinate 47,399 of NZ_JMKT01000010.1, read as the reverse complement.
CGCGGTCTGGACCGGGAGGCCGGGCAGGATGCTCCTTCTGAAGATGGGGGGATAATCATCAGTGATGACTTTTTAAGTGGCAGGGGCCTGGATATCTTTGCCTGACCATTCAGGCTCAACCAGGAAACAAAGTGCAGCAGCCGGAAATCTTGCAGCAAAAAATATCCGATGTATTTGATCGGCCAGGACAGAGCACAGAAACTGGATCATAACCAACAAAATTAACAGGTAAGTGGCAACAGGAGAAATCATGTACACCAGCAGTGCAGCTCCCAGCATGGTGGGACAATGGGACAGGGACAGAGAAGCGGAAAAGATTCCCAGTGCAGACAAGCATGGTCAACTGGGCAAGATGGAGTTTCTGAAACTGTTGATTACCCAGCTGGAAAATCAGGATCCCCTTAATCCCATGGATGACAAGGAATTTGTTGCTCAGCTGGCCCAGTTCTCCAGTCTTGAGCAGATGACCAATATTGCCGAGGACGTGAACGCTATCCGGGAAAACAGCACGGTCCATGATCTGACTGGAGCGGTGGGCTTCATCGGCAGGGAAGTCATGGCCTATGGATATGAACTGAGCAAGGACGGCAGTCATGTTTCCACCATGTACTACACCCTGCCTGAAGCAGCCAAGAAAATGTACATTAATATTTTTGACCAGAATGGAAACATGGTTCAGACAGTTGAACTCCAGGGCCGGCAGGCCGGGAATTACGAGTTCAAGTGGGACGGCAAGGACTACAATGGAAACAGTCTGGCCGACGGTAACTACCTGGTGTACATGGCGGCCGAAGGGCTGAATGGTGAGCCGGTCATGATCGACAGCTACGTGTCCGGCAGGGTGTCCGGAGTGCAGAATTTCGGAGGAGAGCCTTATCTCAGGCTTACTGACGGACGCCTGCTCAAGTTCTCAGAAGTAACCGAGATTGTCGGTTCTTACGATGAGTATGAAGATTCAGACGATCAGGAATCTGAAGATAATTAACAGGAGGATAATATGAGCCTTTCATCATCCCTTTATACCGGGGTCAGCGGCCTTAAGGGGCACGGCCAGAAAATGGGGGTTATTGGAAACAACATCTCCAACGTGAACACAGTTGGGTTCAAGGGGTCACGCCTGCATTTCGAGGACTTTATCAGCCAGGATGTGAACACCTCGGCCGGAGTGGGCCAGGTGGGACGCGGCGTAGCCACAGGGGCCATTATGGCTGACTTCCAGCAGGGAGCCCTGGAGACCACCAATGAAGCCACAGACGTGGCCATTGGTGGTGATGGTTTTTTTGTGGTCAGCCCCAAGAACAGTGAACAGCAGTTTTTCACCAGGGCCGGGAATTTCCGGTTCGACAAGGACGGATTCCTGGTGGACCCCCATGGCAACGCTGTCCAGGGATGGTCGGTGCGCCAGGATACAGATGGTGGCATTGCAGATGATGATCAGGTTCTGGCTGCAGCTTCTGGAGTTCAAATCCAGGGTGTACCTACAGACATCAGGCTGGAAAACTTTCAGTCTCCGCCAGAAGCGACCAGGCAGGTTGAAATGATGGTCAACCTGGATTCCAACAGTGTGGAGAGATCAAGAAGTTTTCCTAGAAGAGCTGAAGAGGAGATGGGTAGCTTTGCAGTTCTCTATCAAGTAGGTGGTGATGAGCTTTTTCTTGATCCAGGTGATGATAGATTAAAATATGCAGATGGAACTGCGTATACTGTAGAAGTTGGAGGTAATAACTATGAACTTGAGTGGGATGGAGATGAGTTTATATTAGTAGGTGCAGGGCCTCTAGATGAAGATCCAGCATCTGAGCATGGTGTGGATGTGTCAATAAACCAAGGTTTTCTAACTTATGAGATTGATGGCACACAAGTATATTTAAGGAGTGATGATGAGAATCGTTTAATTGATGATGAAGGAAATCCGTATACTGTAGATGTTGGAGGTAATAACTATGAACTTGAGTGGGATGGAGATGAATTTATATTAGTAGGTGCAGGGCCTCTAGATGGAGATCCAGCATCTGAGCATGGTGTAAACGTATTGCAACCTTATCCATTTTTTTCAATGTTCAATAACTGGGATGCTAATCAAGATGTTCCTCTGGGTGATGCCAGGTATGCTTATCAAAGTACTATCAAAGTATATGATGCCAATGGCTCGTCTTATAATCTGACTACATATTTTGATCCTGTCAGAGATCCTGATGTAATTGCGGGATCAGGAGGGAACAGGCAATGGGAATATATGGTCACGGTAAATCCCATTAATGACAACAGGGAAGGAATGGAAGGAGCTAAGAGCCAAGGCGTGCTCATGACAGGTTCTTTAACTTTTAATGCTGCTGGCGACATTATTGGGCAAAGTGCCTTTACCCTGGATGAGGATGGTTTGGGTAACCCTGATAATCTCGCAAGCTGGGTTCCTGCCGATTTTTCCCAAAATGGATATCCCGTGTTTACAGCAAACTTTTTGGGAGAAGATAATGCCAGCTATACTGGGGCTGACAATGCCAGAAATATAGAAATGAATTTTGGTTTGCGTAACAGGACAGGGAGTTGGAATGTCAATCCAGATACTTTTAATGCAAATATGATTGGCACTGACCCGGGTAATCTTCCAAATTTTATAGATACCGAACGTAGCGCCCTGTCCACTACCCACTACAGCTCTGCCTCCACCACCCTGTTCCAGACCCAGGACGGATATACCTCTGGCTTTCTGCAGAATATATCCATTGACCGGGATGGCGTGCTCACAGGCAGATATTCCAATGGCCAGGTCCTGGACCTTTACGCCCTGACCCTGGCGGATTTCAACAACCAGTGGGGTCTGAGACGGGAAGGGGGCAACCTGTTCACCGAGACCAGGAGTTCGGGTCCGGCTATCACCGGCCTGGCAGGTACCGGAAGTTTGGGATCAATATCAGCTAACTCCCTGGAAATGTCCAATGTGGATCTGGCCACTGAGTTTGTCAAAATGATCACCACGGAAAAAGGCTTCCAGGCCAATTCCAAGATCATTACCACCACGGACCAGATGCTTAACGTGCTCATCCAGATGAAGAGGTAGTTAATTAAAGGCTTGAACCAGTAGAAAATCTAACAGACGTATCAACAAACCAAAAAGGACCACCCCTGGGGGTGGTCCTTTTTGGTTTGGATGCAAAATAAAGATATGACCTGGTTTATGGCCTGGACTGGTTAGAATCTACGGCCCGGACCAGGGAGATTTTCAGTTTAGAAGCTTGGCACCTCTGTGGCTGCGGGCAAAGCCAAGCAATCCTGGGTGATCATGGTCAGGGAAATTGAAAGACAGTTCAAGGTATTCCCGGATGAGGCAGCTATAAATTCCTGTTTACAAAAAGCCCCAGCATTTTTTCAATGGATACGGCCAGATCCAGTAGTTCATCCGGGGGGATTTTGCGAATGACCTTGTCGTTTTCCGGGTTGACCACCTCCACCTGGTACTGGTCGCTTTCCTCATGGATATTGAATTTGAGTTTGACTCCCATGGAAGAAACGTACTGGCTGATGGAAGTTACTGCACTGGTCAGTTTGTCCTGATCCAGGGTGTCCCGGGGAAGGTCGAGCTTTTCAGGCAGATCCTGGGCCTGCTTTAAGGGGGTGCTTTTGATGTCCGGACCGGGACCGGGGGAGACCATGGACGGTCTGTCCAGGTTTAAGGAGTACTCAGTTATTTTCATGACATCATCCTGCCTTGGGGGGGGTTGCAGCTGTGCTGCCGGTCCTGGAACCCAGGACCGGTTGGGTATAGTCTGGTTATCGGCGGATGAAAAAAAAACTTAAGCAGTATTGAAAAAAATCAGCTCCAGACCACAGCGTCTTTGGATGGATCAAAAAAGAAGCGGGCTGAACGGATAGGTTCGTGAATTTTCAGCTGTTTGCCTGCAATGTGGATGGTGGTGCCGGGGTAGGCGATATTCTTGACCAGCACATAATGTTTCTGGGGATCAACAGAGTCCGTGCTTTTCTCCAGGATCAGCCTGTCCATTTTTTTGATGCGGTTCTGGATGGTGTTGTAAGTCTCCATCAGCTCCTTGGTCCGTTGCTTCTGCTGGTCGTTTAGTCCGCCGGTCTTACTCTGCATGGCCTGCTGGACTAGGATCTCCTTAATTTCCTTGTGGTGTTTAATGAGTTTTGTCTTTTCATCCTGAAGCTTGGACACGTTTTTTTGCCTGGGACCGGCAAAGACATCGGTTTTGACCCCGTAGTCCGATCCGATCTGACCCAGTTCCAGGTGATCCTCGGCACTTATTTTGCCGCCGATGACAATGCCTTTGCCGGTTGAGGATACCACCCCTGTACAGCTGACCTGACAGTTGTTCAGGTTACTGGAGAAGATTATGTTGCCTCCAGCCTGAATAACTGCATTTTCTGCAAATTTGCAGCGCACCAGCCCTCCGGCTTTGATTTTTCCGGAACCCTTCATGACGATGCCGAATGAGACCTCCACGTTTCCACCGGCCAGAACCTGGGCCTCTTCAATGTTTTTGTGGACCAGGACGTGCTCCGGGCTTTTGACGGAAAAGCCTTCTTTAATAGACCCCTTGATCTCTACAGAGCCGCTGTCCAGCCGGATGTTCCCGGTGTTATAGTCCACGTCTCCGTTGATACTTAAAAAATCCAGAACAGAAATCTGGCTGTTGTCCAGAACAACCAGACCGGAGATCAGGGCGGAAACATCTCCAGAATCCAGGACTTCCACGTTCTTGCCCGGTTGAATTGGGGAGTCCTTGCCGGGCTGGGCTGAAATGGTGTTTCCGAACACATCCAGGCCATCCTGTCCTTTCTCCGGGGGATAAAGCCTGCCCAAAACAGTACCCTGGACAATTGACCGGAAAATGCTCTGTTCCCGGAAATTGACCCGGACATTCACATCCTGATCATTGACATCCGGTGGCTTGACCGCTTCTGAAGGATCAAAATATCCATCCCGGCCGTCAAGAGCCGGTTTGCCCCTGGCCACCACCGCAATCTGGGGAGCCCTGGTCTGGTAGGCCTTGGAAAGGGCTGCTTCAATGGATTTATGGTCAATACTGCTGCCAAGCTTCATTTCAGTCAGGCTCTGCACGATTCTTTCCGGAGTGATGGATTCACCTTGAAAATCAGAATGAAAGATGATGCTGGTTATCCTGGTCTTGTCCGGACTGATGCGGAAGAGGGGTTTGACTTTCACCTCCAGGGAGGAATTCAGGACCTGACCGTATCCTCTGGCCAGGATCTGGTTTGATTCCTTATCCAGGACACATCCTGATCCAACTTTGAAGCTCTGGGTGGAGCGGGTGCTGTTTTCCGGAAGAACCTTCTGGGCAAAGACATCCACTCCCGGAACATCCTGGTCATGTTTTTCCATGCTTCCTATGACCATACCCTTGAATACCGGAAACTCAGGATTACCCCTGGGCTTGAAATAGAGGGTGCCTTTTTTCAAGGGAACCTTGCCCTTGAGAACGGTCAACCCGGTGATGTCCGACCCAGCAGCTGCTTTGGCCACCACAGCATTGATCAATTCGTGGTCAATATCAATCCGGATGCCGACCTTTTTAAGTCGCCCGGTGATCTGTTTCTGGGTCAGGGGAGCTTTGCTGCCCCCAGGCGGGGCATAGCTTTTCACTTTTACAGCCAGTCCATCGTCAGTAACGTAGAGTTCGATGTTTCCCGGATCCCGAAGCATTATTTCTCCTATCTTCTCCAGCCCCAGTCCATATCCATGTCTTTGGGAGCCTGCATGTTTATCCTGATATGAATTTCAGCCTCTTGCCCGGGCTCCAGGGGCAGTTCCCAGATGAACATATCCTGGGTCTTTTCCGTGGGCTCTGGTCGGAAATCAAAGGAGGCGTTGACTCGTTCATCACTGATAACCGGTCTTGGTTCTTCCACCCTTAAGTCCACCGGGTATGAATGGTTATTTTCCAGACCAATTACAAAGTCCCACAGATAGGTTTGCCGGTTTCCCCGGAAGCCGGCTGCACCTGATTTCTTTTCCCTGGTTATCAGTTCGGCACTGACAAAGGGGTCCTGGCCAAAGAAAAGAGTTTCTTCTGTCCCGGTCAGACTGAACCATTTCTTACCCGTCAAGGCTCTCTCCAGAAAAAACAGAGCCTGTCCCCCGGGATAATCACCGCCCAGCTCGAACTCAACAGCAGCCCTGATAAAGGCGCTGTTTCCCAGACTGGGTCTTAACAGGTGGGTGAACCGGGCAGGCCAGTCTTCCTGCTGGATGTTGAACCTGGATTTTTCACCCGCAGCCAGACTTCTTGGACCCAGGCGCCACTGGGAAAAGGTCCCGGTCCTTTCCAGAATGGGCTGCGACTCCATGGCCATGAGGGCCGGCTCTGATTTTCTAGCCATGTCCATAGTGCGGACCATCGGGCCCAGGACCTGCCTGGGGCCAACTATCCATTCGGGCAGAGGGCGGGGATCAAGCTTTCTTTGTGGTTCCAGGGTAGCCAGGCTCATCTGGACATTATCCCAGTCAGTGCCGCTAGTCTGCCAGACTTCCGCATCCCATGAAAATTCCACCAGATCCTGTCCTGGTCTGGCTTCCAGGCGGTAGAATGAACTCCATCCGCTGTTCCCCAGGATGTAGCTGTAGGCCACCTCCAGCTGGCGGACATTACCGGGCCCGTCAAGAAGAATGCGCGCCTTCCAGACCATATTGTCAGGTCCGGCAATTTGTTCCATCCTTGATTTTATCTCTTCAATCCGGCTGACTACTTTTTCCAGCTGCTGCTGGTCCTTTTCTATTGCAGAGTAAGCCTGTTCAAGGCTGGTGGTGATGATCCCGGCCAGGTCTGCCATGTCTGCCCCTGTATCAGCCTGGAAGCCAGCCTGGTTTTCCCAGAAAAGCGCTCCTATTTTTCGGGACTTGATGGTTGTTTCAAGTCCTGACTTTTGTTTTTGCAATTCATCAAGCTGTTCTCTGAGCCCGGCCATCTGATCGGTCTCAGGGGCCATTGTCTTTTCCCATGCAATATCCGTGATTGAAAAGGGACTTTCCTGGGCCAGAGTTATGGTAACTGTGTTCGGATCAGCCTGGGATGGCAGGTTGAATCTTGTTGATAGCCGGTGGCCCTGTTGCTCAATGGGAAGCACAGCCTCCTCCCAGACCCTGGCTGAATCCGGAAAAAGTACTACTTCCACTGGTCTGGCTGAAGCCTGACTGAAACAGAAGAAGATAAGAATACAGAGGAACCAGCCGACCTTAGTCAGCTTTGGGCAGTTATTACGAGACATTTTCAGTCCTTTTAGTCATGGAACAGGTCCTGGTCATGGTTGAACCACTGCCGGACATCCCTGGGCATTGTTCAAAAAAGTGTGCGTTATGGGCTGATCCTATCTGCCGGGAATAATTCTTCTTAAGATACCCTCAACCGGGTCCTCAGCCTGGCCGTTTTCTCCGGCTTCTTCCTGGGGGGCAACCCGGTCCAGAAGATCACGGATCACTTCCTGGCCTCTTTCCTGGACAAAACTTTTGATTATTGTCTCAGTGTCCAGACCGAAGCTGAGGTTATCAAAAGGACCTCTGACCCGCAGGGGAATAGTGACTTCCCTCAGGTTGTACCTTGAGCTCAATTCCTCCTTAAGGGCTCCGTCCAGGCTGATCCTGGATCTGGAATCCAGGCTCGATTCAGGCAGATCCAGGGTCATATCCCCGAGCAGGCCCAGGACGGGTGAACTCATGGAAAGGTCTCTGGATACGGCTATCCCGCTGGTGATGTCGAAGGTCGCTCCCAGATTGGTGAACTCTGTTTCGCCTTCCTGTTCCGAGGTTGAGTCGATTTGGCCGGCAGCCAGGGCAAAAACCTCTCTGATCATTTTTTCCAGGTCAACCCCCTTGATGGCTCCATCATCCACAGAGAACCGGGCCTTGCCTGACAAGTTTTTGACCAGGGAATCGCTGTTTCGGCCGGTTGACCGGACATCGCTTTGAATCATTGCAGTCCCGGACAAAAGGTCATTGTCGGTCAGGTCCCTTAAAAAAGGACCTACCTGCATGTTTTCCAGACTCTGGGAAGTGTTGAGGACCAGCGCCCCCCCTCCTGAGTCCTGAAGGTTGATCAGCCCCTGGTAAGTTCCCTGATACAAAGAGGCAGTCAGCGGCTCCAGGGTCATTTGTCCGTTACCTGATCTGATGTCTGCTCCAGCTTCATCCACGCGGATGTTGGCGACTTTGATCCGCTCAAACCCGGCTGTTCCCTGGATTTTGAAATCATGCAGGAATGAAAGATTGAAGGGGTCATTGGATGAAGATCCTGCCTGAGTGTTCTGGGCTGTCTGTTCCCTGGCAGAAGCCTGGTCAGTCCCGGCCTGATCCAGGGCCAGGATTTTGTCCAGATCCAGATCCCGGCCCTGGATGTCAAAGCGGACGTCCATGGTTCCGTCCAGATCCAGAACTGCGGCCTGGCCGGTGATTCTGGCGTCCAGGATGTTTAGCTCAAGGTTGTCCAGCCTGAGGGCGTTGCCAGCGATCTCATAGATCAGGTCAGCATTGAGACTTGCGTCTTTGATCTCCCTGGGCAGGATCTGGCCCGTGGCATCCACGGCAAGACTAAGGCCGTTGAGCTGGACGATTTCGTTGCGGGTGTCCAGCAAAGTCTGGGTGCTGAACTGCAGGGCTGCGGTGAGATCCGGGTCAATGCCCTCAAAATTCAGGCTGCCTGATACATCAAACGGGTTGTCCAGGCTGATTCTGCCGGTGTTCAGGTGGAGATTGCGGACCCGGACCACCTGGTTTTTCTGTCTGTCCTGGTAGGAAATGTTTGCCTCGGCAATGGTCAGTCCGTCAATGTCAATCTCCGGCAGGACCAGTGTCCCGGCCTCGGTCTGGGGAGCTTCCTCTGGCTGGTCTTGTCCCTGATCCGGAAGTGCAGGGTCCCGGACCCTCTGGACAGCCCAGTTTTCCCGGCCCTGTTCATCAATAATCAGGTCAAGATTGAATCCATTAAGAACCACTCTGTCTGCCTGAACCCGGCCAATGAACAGGGGCCAGAGTTTGATTCTGACCTGCAGCTCCTGCAGGGAGGCCATGGGTGTGTCCTCAAATTCAGGAGGGTTGGCCACATAGGTGTGGCCCAGGCTCAGTCCCAGCCATGGAAAGACTGAAAGTTCAATATCCCCTTCCATGACCACCTCAAAACCTGTGGCCTTTTCTATTTCCACGGATATTCTGTCTTTATAGTCATTTACATCAATGATTCTGGGCAGGATAAGTCCGGCCAGGATGATGAGGATGATGAAAATTCCCATCACTGACGCCAATATTTTCAGTATTCTGGCCATGGCAAGTCTCCATCTGGGATAAATTGTTGGTAAATTTTGAACTATTAATAACCCCCGTACCAGATGATGGCAATATCAAATATCAGACAAGGATAAAAATCCTGATGCAGCCGGAATGATGAGCTTTGGAACGCAGCCCGGTGCTGATTTATCCCGGGTATAGTTCAGATTCTATTCTGGAGGCTGGCCTGGCCTGGGCTGGAGAAGTCGTCCATAAAAGAACCTGCACTGGAGTCATTTTTCAGGGGTGGACATTTTTCAGCCATATATTCCAGTTCTTCAAGATACGTTCTCCAGTGATCCAGGTAAAAGGCCAGTGGTCTGGAAAATCTTTTTCCCACCAGCCCTTCCAGGAGAAGCCGGCTGATCTGTTTTTCCCTGAACAGGACATGCTGGGACAGGAGAATGACCTTTCTTTCTTCCCTGGTCATCTTTTTGAACATCTGCCTGAGGACGTCCCTGGCTCTGGGCTGATACATCCAGAAATAAAGCAGGTCCAGGGCATTGACTATGAGGATGTTCACCATGTCTCTTTTTTCGTATTCAATGGTTTGCAGCAGTTCTTTGGTGGACTCCAGCAGGGAGAGTACGTCGTCCAGGGGGAAAAGGACCTCCAGCTGGGCATAGGTGTTGAACAGATGGTTGAACTTGCTTCTATAGTCCAGGACCCTGCGCCGGATGTATTGAGCCCGGTCAGCCAGCCCTTCAATGATTCCGGCTACTGTGTCTGATGCCAGTTTGGAAATGATGGCTGCCCACTGCTGCAGAATAAGATCCACAGCAACCACCCCCATCAGGGCCAGGGCTCCTCCGGCCAGCCAGTTGAATGTCAGGGCCAGGGGGATGGCCAGGATACTCCTGAAGAAGTTGCCGATTATAGCCGCCCTGGGCAGCCCCCGGAAAAAATTGTGAGTGGAAAGGTAGATGCCGTTAACCAGGGATATGGCAGAATAAACCAGGACCGGGTTGGTGGATACGGTCATGTCCAGAGATTGATCCAGAACAAGGGTCTTGATGAGGTAGTCCAGCAGGGGCACGGAAAATCCGGTATACATCAAAGAGTCAGCCAGCCGGTCCCAGCTGACATAGCTGTTCCATTTGACCAGGGATGGTCTGTTGATACCTCCGCAGCCCAGGACCGACTGGATAATGTTCCTGATTCCGGTAATGGCAAACCAGATGACGGCTCCAAAATAAGCCAGAAGCCACCAGTCCTGGTTGAGGTAGAAGGTCAGAAAGGCAGGAATGAATCCCAGGGCGATCTTGGCCGTGATCTTGATCTTGGTGTTCAGATACCTGGTGGATATTCTTCTGGTCTGATCAGGCCCGTTTTCCGGCTTTGATGTCTGGGTTGGGGCAGAAGGTTTTTTTATCCCGCCCATGGTGTAGATATTGCTTTGCCTGGCCGGGACTGGGAAATAATCGTGGATATCCCAGTCAGTGATCTTTCGATGGCTGAGCCTGCCCAGGCCTGGGATTCTTCCAGGCCGGACTACTCCCAGCCAGAGAGACCTGTTGACCGGAACCAGGGTATGTCTGGTGTATGCCTTAACCCCAACGCTGGTCCGGCTGTAGGAAGAGCTTTTCTGTTTCCGGAGTTCTCGGCGGGCACCCGGAGGAAGGGAGTCAGCCAGGACCAGGCCCATACCGTAGAGTCTCCGGGAGCGTCCGGTGGAATCTGACCCAATGCATGAGCCAAGGGGGTTGTCTTTGTAGAAGGACTGAAACGTCGGGATGTCGCACAGGATTTCTATGAGCTTGCCTCTTCTTTCCCGGCCCATGTCATCCTTGGCCTGGACCTGGTCCAGCATCTTGCTCAGGTATTTCTTGAGCTTGATTATATTGCCGGCATTGATGGCGGTCTGCAGATTGATGATCCGGTCCTTGTCATGCTCCCTGCCCAGGACCTGATTTTTCAGGTTGAGAATTTCCAGGTGAGTGATGTGCCCTTGGCAGTCATAGAGGATTTCAATGACATCCTCTACCTTCAAATCGCACAGGTTCAGGGTGATATTGGAATTGGAGTGCAGGGACTTGATTCTGGAGGCCAGCTCAAAAGGTGAAAGGGTCAGCAGCTCCGGCAGGTCCGAACCCTCAAGCAGGCTGGGGAGCTGCGGGTTCCTGGAGGGCCTGAGGTAATCTTCAATGATGTCGTAGATATCCGGAATGGACAGGCTGGCTTCAAAAGTATTGTCTGCACCGTATTTGTCACTGCCAACAGGTTGAAGGCTGATGTCAGGTTCAGTTCCGGCCCCGGTATGGGCTGCTATGCAGTCTCTGATATATCTTCCCAGATGGTGGACTGAGGCCTGCCCCGGCCCTACTGAACTGATGAAGTCCGACTCTTTGAGCCTGGACATCCTGATTCCGTATTTCTGATTCACCGGTTCCAGGTGATTTTTATTGAAAGAATCAAGAAGCATCAATGTATAGGATTGATTTTTTCTGGAAACCAGCTTTCCCTGGTCCATGAATTCTACAATTCTGGGGACGCTCAGGAACTCCAGAAATCCCAGTGATCCGCTGAACCCTCTGGGAATCCAGATCATCTGAACCTGTTTGCCTCTAAAGGGAACAATGAACTCAATGCCGATCTTGACATTTATATCCATGATGGCAGCGGCCTGGAGAAGTTCCCGGGCCGCCTCCCTGGGGACGTGGTTGTAATAGACCACGGTGATGCTTCTGATGCCCTTGATCCAGGCGTCCATGATCAGGTGGGTGGGTGATTTTCGGCCGGTGGTGTTGACGTCGTGGACATGTTCATCAAAAGCCACCTGATTCCACTCCTCGGGCATTTCCAGGAGGCGGTATTTCCGGAGCTGAGCCCGGACCAGCCTGGGTTTACCCGAAGAGACCTCGGAAAAGTCCCTGGCCAGTTCAAGCTGTTTTCGGCAGTCACCGTGGCTTCGGACCAGGTTTTTCATGATCTCGATGAGGACCCTGGCCGTATTGATGCGCATGGGTCCGTGGGAAGTGGACAGGACCTCGTCCCGCAGGGAATTCAGAGCGCTGATCCTGTCACTGGCCTGGCCGGTTTTCAGGGAGCCCAGAAGCTGGGTTACTGAATATGCCACCCTGAGGGCTCTGGGAGAGGCAGCCTCTTTGATGCCGTGGGGGTGGAGATAAGGGGTCAGGAGTTTTTTCTGTTCAGGTGATTTGGATTTTTTGTAAACATCATTAACCAGACGCAGGAGCTCATAGTCGCTCTTGTCGAAAAAAAACCGGGAAATATTCTCCTGTTCAGCACAGTTGATTTCCGGATAGCCTGAAAGGTTTAAATCTCTGGTCTTATGTTCAACCATGATAATTTAATGGTATATTAAACCAGGTGAAACAATTAAGTTCTTATTTTCACAATCGGTGTTGCCAGGGGAAAAGTCAAGCCCGAAAAAAGCTGATATTCATTGGGGCCTGCTATTTAGGGATCCAAAGGATTTAATCCTGGCCTGCAGGGCATTGATCAAGTCAGGTGTTCAGGATTGTCCGGGCAGGAACAAAAAAATCAAGGCCAGCCAACCACGGCAGGCAGGCTTGAACCACTGATGTGCAAAGGTGATCAGATCTTCTGAGACCGGGTCTGTTTCCGGCCGGAACGTTTGGCCAGGTAGAGCATCTGATCTGCTTTTCTGACCAGGATATCCGGGGATGAACCCGGTTCAGGAATGGTTGAGGAGGCACCGATGCTAAGGGTCAGAGATTGGTCGATGGGAGAGTATTCATGAGGAATTTTGAGGGAAGCAATCCCTGCATGAATTTTCTCAGCCATGGTGGAGGCTCCGGCAGGGTCGGTTTCGGGCAGGACACAGGCAAATTCCTCTCCGCCGTATCTGGCAGCAAGGTCAGCCGGCCGGGTCAAAACGTCTTCAATGGTCCTGGCTACTTTTTTCAGACACTGGTCGCCTTTTGAATGTCCGTAATTGTCGTTATAGAGCTTGAAATGGTCAATATCCAGCATGAGCAGGGAAATCCAGGTCCTGCGACGCTGAGCCCTCCGCCATTCCTGGAGAAGGTACTCATCAAAGCGTCTCCGGTTTGGAATTCCTGTCAGGCCGTCCATCATGGAAATGTTCTCCAGGTAATCCCTGTGTCTTTTAAGTTCCACATGGTTTTTTATCCTGGCCCGGACCACCGATGGTCTGATGGGCTTGGTGATATAGTCGATAGCCCCGGCCTGGAGCCCCCTGGCCTCGTCTTCTTCCATGTCCAGGGCAGTGATGAAAATGACCGGAATGTTTTTGGTCACCGGGTTCTGCTTAAGCTTTTGGCAGGTTTCAAAACCATCCATTTCCGGCATCATTATGTCCAGCAGAATCAGGTCCGGACGGTGCAGCTCAGCCATGGCTATCCCTTCAGGTCCGTCCTTGGCAAAGACGATCTCATATTCCTGCTCAAGAATTTCAGCAATAATTTCGATGTTGGTGGGAGTATCGTCCACTATGAGGATCTTGGGACGGTTTGTGGTCATTGTCTTCCCATGTTACTGGATATTGTGCAGAAAGTCCCTGAGTCTGTCTGTTGGAGGGTCGTTGTAGAGCTCTCTGGGTGAACCATCGTGGATCACCCTTCCTTCGTCCATGAAGATCAGTCTGCTGCCGACATTGAGGGCAAAGTTGATTTCGTGGGAGACCACGATCATGGTCATTCCTTCCTCGGCCAGGGAGCGCATGACCGAGAGAACTTCCCCCTTGAGTTCGGGATCAAGGGCCGAAGTAGGTTCATCAAAAAGCATCAGCTTGGGCTTGACAGCCAGGGCCCTGGCAATGGCCACTCGCTGCTGCTGACCTCCGGAAAGCTGGGACGGGTAGTGGCCGGCCCTCTCAGCCAGGCCGACTTTGGTTAGCAGATCCATGGCCAGGGCATTGGCATCCTTTTTGGAACTTTTCCTGACTTTCCTTGGCCCAAAGGCCACGTTTTCCAGGGCGGTCATCTGGGGAAAGAGATTGAACTGCTGAAAGACCATCCCGGCTTCCTGGCGGATAAGCCTGATATCGGTTCTGGGATCGATCACGCTTTTTCCGTCTACTATCAAATCTCCGGAAGTGATTTTTTCCAGGACATTGATGCACCGGAGCAGGGTGGACTTTCCTGATCCAGATGGGCCCAGGACCACTACCACCTCCCCGGTGTTGATGGACAGGTCAATATCATGGAGGACTTCAGTCTTGCCGAAGCTTTTGCACATTTTCTTACATTCAACGATCTTCATATTATCTTCATTCTCCGTTCAAGCCAGCGCAGGGAAAGGGCCAGAACCGTTGTCAGCACCAGGTAGATGATGGCTACTGCTGTCCAGACCTCCAGAGCCCGGAAGGACGAGGCCATGATTTCCTGGCCCTGTCTGGTGAGTTCTCCCACGCCGATAACAATAAATAATGATGTATCCTTGAGGCCGATAATGAACTGGTTGCCCAGAGGGGGGATCATTCTTCTGAAGGCCAGAGGACCGACTACAAAGGCTGTAACCTGGAGTCTGGACAGTCCCAGGGCCAGACCGGCATCAACCAGACCTTTGTTTATGGACAGAACCGCACCCCTGACAATTTCAGCGATATAGGCTCCTGCATTGATGGCCAGAACCAGGACAGCGGCATTAATGCCGGACATGCGGATTCCCATGGCCAGGGGCAGGGCAAAATATACGAACATGGCCTGAACAACAATGGGTGTCCCCCTGATAATCCAGACGTAACCCGCTCCGATGAGATTGAGTAAAGGTATTTTGTAGGCAAGAAAGAGGCCGGTAAAAAGGCCGAGAATCATGCCGCCCACCAGGCCGTAGACTGTGATGTAGATGGTCAGTTTGACCCCCTGCATAAGCTGGGGGAGGGTATTCAGCACAAATTGGTATTGAAAGTCCATAAGTTGACCGCTTGATAAAAGTTACTTGTAGATTGCAGGTCGCAATGCATCAGGCCTTGGTCCGCGAAAGGGCTTTAGTCTCATGATACCAGTTCAGACGATGGCCGGATTATAGTCAGGTGTGCCGGAAAAAAACAACCCCTGGAGAAAGGAATTTTCCCCAGGGGTTGTGTGGGTTGTTTACCTAGGGCTGGGGTCCTGGCCAAACCACTTGCGGTAGATTTCGGCATATTCGCCGGATTCCACCAGCTGCAGGAAAGCAACATTGACATCATTTCTCAGCTTGCTGCCAAGGGGAAACCCGATGCCGTAGGACTGGGCCTGCATGCGGGGGCCTACAGACTTGACCTGGCCGTCTCCAGCAGTGTTAATGTAGTAAAGAACATTGGGAGTATCGTGCATGGCTGCATCAACGCGGCCAGCCCTGACTTCCATGTAAGCTGCTTCTATGTTGGGGAACTGGACGATTTCCGCGGGGTTGAGGCGGGGGGCGTAGTTGGCGCTGGTGGTGCCGGTGCGGACTGCAATACGCTTGCCTTCAATGTCTTCAGGTCCGTTGATCTCGTCATTATCGGCCATGACCATGATGGTCAGACCACTGTCATAATATGGATGCGAAAAATCAACCACTTTTTCCCTTTCAGCGGTAATGGTAATTCCGGCCAGGGCTGCGTCAACACTGCCGGTCTGCAAAGCTGGAACTATTCCGGAAAAGTCCATGGGCTGTAAAGTGTATTCCACGCCGATTTTCTTGGCTATGGCGTCCCAGAGGTCAATATCAAAGCCGACGTACTTTCCGGTATCCGGATCTCTGAATTCAAAGGGCACAAACGCAGTATCAACAGCAACAGTCAGTTTTTTCGCCTGAACCGGTCCGGCCAGCAGTCCTGATACAATCATAAGACAGCCGATCAGGCCGGCTAAGATACTTTTTTTGATCATCTTGACCTCCATAGTTTTTTAATGTGAAAAATATTCCTACTTAGCCGATCATTTTTATACTACAAGCCATGGCTTGTCAATGAACAAGAAAAATTCTGTTCCTTTGCATGGGGTAGATTCAGGATGAATTGCCGTTTTTGTCTGCTGTCTGGCTCAATCTTACCGCTATTTCCAGGGCCTGGCCCAGAATCCGGCTCTGGTCGGTGACTCCATGGTCCAGGGCCCACTGAGTGGTCATTCTGATCACCCTGCCCACCATGGGACCTGGAGCCAGGCCGGTATGTTCAAGGACCTGCCTCCCGGTGATGACCGGTGACATTTTGCCCTGCTCCCTGTTTATCCACGCCTCGACTTTTTTTTCTGCCCGGTGGAATTTTTCTTTCAGCAAGCCGGCCCTATTGGCGGACCTGGCCCTGAGATCCAGCTGAACTACTTTTTTTAACAGAGGCCAGCAGTCATGGTCCATGATCCGGTATATCCGGGAAGGCCTCATTTCATCCAGCCGGGCGGCCTGCATGTGACCGGCAGCAACAAAACACATGCTGCTGATCATATCGCCGGCCAGGTGCAGACGTCTGCCTGCTGCCCGGATCAATTCAATTCCGGCCTGGCCATGTCCGGGGTAGGCTGGTGATGAGCCCTTTATTTCCAGGCAGCAGGCCTTGCCTGCATCATGGAACAGGACAGCCATGTTCAGGGTGGCGTCTTGACCGGGAGAGGCCTTCAGGGCGGCCAGGGTATGCTCAAACACATCACCTTCTGGGTGGTGTTTCGGGTCATGGGGCAGTCCTTTAAGGGCATGTATTTCCGGCAGGACATGGACCAGAAGTCCGGTCCGGTCCATAAGGCTCAGAGACCGGGCAAAGTCAGGTCCTGAAAGGGACGAAAGAATAATTATCTCCCGGCCAATGCGCTCAGATGCGACATCCAGAATAAGTCTGGCCAGCCTGTGAATTGTTTCAAAGGCCTTCTGGTCAATGCTGAAGCCCAGCTGGACAGAAAACCTGACTGCCCTGAGCAGGCGCAAAGGATCAGCCTTGAACACTGATTCTGGGTCAGTGACCGTTCGGATGACTTTAGTTTTGATATCTTCCAGGCCGCTCAAGGGGTCGAGTACCTGTCCAGCAGGGTCCATGGCCAGAGCATTGATGGTAAAGTCACGGTGCAGGGCGTCCATCTTAAAAAGCTCAGATCCTTTTGTCTTCCAGGTCCTGGGATCACCTCCAAGTATTTTACTGACCCTGAACTGAGCTACTTCAAAGCGCTGTCCCTGAAACTTGAGAGATACCAGGCCGAAATCCCGCCCCCTGCCCATGGAAGAGACCGGGAAATGCCTGGCCAGTTCAGCCACTGGCATGGTGGTGGCCAGGTCGATATCCTTTATTGGCCGGGCCATGACAGAGTCACGCACTGCACCGCCCACCATCAGGGCGGCATATCCGGATTTGTGGATGGTCTGGATCAGTTCCAGGGCCTTTCTGAGCATCTTTCTACTCCCGGGCATGGACAATAAGCATTCCTGATTTCATATAGCCGGACATCCCGGAAATCAAGAATCAGGCCCTGCTGATCCGGTGTTTACTTTGCAGGGGAGAAAAATTAGATATTGCTGAACCTTGGTCTGGAAATTATTTTTTTGCGATTTAATAGATGTCAGAAAATACACGAAACATAATTGATGATCTCAAGATTCCGGGAATAATCAACCCGGACTCCAGGAAAAAATCTGAATGGGCCCTGGTGCTCACAGCCATGGATATTGAATATTCCTGGGATGATGGACAGCTCATGGTCCCGGTCTCTTTGAGCGCGGAAGCTGTGGAACAGATAAGGCTTTATGAAGAAGAGGAAAAACTGTTTCCGGCTGCCAGGCCGTCTCAGGTCCTTCAGCAGGAAAATGTTTACGTCAATCTGTTTGTTCTGTCCATGCTCCTGCTTTTTTTCACCGTGGTCCATGAGGGGCTTGGGGATGCTGCCTGGGCCGAACTTCCCTGGCTGGAACAGGGCAGGGCGGATGCCGGCCTGATCATGCAAGGTGAGATATGGCGGACAGTCACAGCCCTGACCCTGCACAGTGATCCGGCCCATGTGCTGGGAAACGTGATCATCGGGGCTCCTTTTGTGCTGACCGTGTGCTCCAGTCTGGGTATGGGCCTTGGCTGGCTGTGCATCATCCTGGCCGGGGCCCTGGGCAACTATGTCAATGCCTGGGTCATGGCCTCGACCCACCTGAGTATCGGCTTTTCCACTTCAGTTTTTGGGGCAGTGGGCATTATGTCCATCAATGCCATCAAACATTCCAGGCTGTCAGCAGGTAATGCAGTTGTCCTGGGGCTGGCTCTCCTGGCCCTGCTGGGTGTGGGAGGGGAGAATACTGACCTGGGAGCCCATTTTTTTGGACTTCTGGCCGGGTTTGCCATAGGCTGGCTGGTCATGATCATGGTGGATACAGTGGAAAACATGAAAAAAATTGATTTCCTGTTTGGCCTGTCCGCTCTGTTTCTGGTGCTTGAATCCTGGCTCATGGCCCTTTTCGGCCACGGGTTCCTGGACATGCTCTTCTGATCAGCTTTTAGAGGAATATTAACTGGACCAGGCATCCTGGCGAGGGGTGTCCGGAGTTGAATTGGATTCATTAAGCTCTTCATATAAAGCCATATGGAAACTGGCCTGGCCCCAGATTCTGATGATGCTCTTTCATTTCCTCATCGGATTTGTTGATGTCTGGGTGGCGGGCCGACTGGGTCGAGACGTCCAGGCCTGCATGGGCATGATTACCCAGGCCCTGTTTTTTTTCCTGGTGGTGGCCATTGCCCTGGCTAATGGAAGCGTGGCCGCCATAAGCCAGTCTGTTGGTGCCGGTCTCATCAGGCGGGTTCAGAGGTATATCGGTCTTGGACTGGAAATCGGCGTTGTTCTGGGGTTTGTGTTTCTGGTGGCAGGATTCCTTTTCCGGGATGGGCTGCTGGAGCTGCTGCAGGTCCCGGATGAAATCATGCCCATTGCCGCCTACCTCCTTAAAGTCTACTTGTACGTCCTGCCAGGATACTATCTGCTGATCATCTGTAATGCTTTTTTCCGGGCTCAGAAAAAGGTCATGATTCCCCTGTTTGCCATGATGATCGTGACCGCTGTGAATACCTTTGGTGATTTCGCCTTTGGCCTGGGCATGTGGGGTTTTCCCGAATACGGATACAAGGGGCTGGCCTGGAGCACCTTTGGTTCTGTTTTGTGCGGTACGGTGTTCAGCCTGGTGGTGCTTTACAGGCATGGTCTTTTAAAGAGAAAAAGCTTTGCCCCGTGGTGCTGGATAAAAAAGGCCTTCCCATATCTGTTCAAGGTGGCCTGGCCGGCCGGGCTGATGCAATTGGTCTGGCATTCTGCCTATATGGTCCTTTATGCCATTACTGCAGCTCTGCCCCTGGGCAGTGTGGTAGCTCTGGCCGGGATGAGCGCTGGGATCAGGGTGGAGTCCCTTCTTTTTCTTCCCGGCTTTGCCTTTAATTTTACAGCTTCCATTCTGGTGGGTAACTATTTAGGTCAGGGAGACATAAAAGGGGCCAAGAGAATGGGGTATCTGGTCATGCTTTTTGGTCTGGGGCTGGTCAGTACCCTGACTCTGCTCCTGTGGCTGGTCATTGAGCCTGTAGCCGGATTCATTGCCCCGGATCCTGAAGTCAGCCTGGAGGCAGTTAACTATCTGAAATATAACATGGCTGCCATGCCTTTCCTGCTGGTGTCCATGATCCTTGGCGGGGCTCTGACCGGTGCTGGTGCGACCTTTTATCAGATGATTGTTATGGGTTCTTCGGCCTGGCTGGTCAGGATTCCCCTGGCCTGGTACCTGGGGCATGTCCATATGCAGGAAGCTACAGGTATCTGGCTGGCCATGTTCATCTCCATGGTTGTCCAGGCTCTGCTTATGCTTTATTTTTACCAGATCAAGGACTGGACCAGGTTTTCCATGAAAAAAACTAAAAGGGCCATTCAGCCCAGCAACACCATAAACAAGTTCAAAGCCGGGAAATGAGTTTCTTTAAATAGAGATCCCAGCTTCAACTTAGATACAGAAAAACAGAGGACATGAGATGCTAGCGAAATTGTTTGCCGCCTTCGTGATTATCCCCATCCTGGAAATCTATGTGATAATCAAGATCGGATCTTATATCGGAGCCGGATGGACCGTGTTTCTGGTCATTGCCACGGCCTTTGTAGGGGCATACCTGGCCAAGATGCAGGGAGCCCAGACCATGCTCAGGATGCGGACCAACATGCAGCAGGGCATTCCACCCACCAGTGACATCCTGGATGCCTTTCTGATCTTTGCCGCTGGCCTGGTTTTTCTGACCCCGGGCTTTCTGACCGATGTCCTGGGTGTACTTATCCTGTTTCCTCCCACCAGACAGCCCATCAAGTTCTGGCTCATCAAGAAAATAGACCAGTGGATGAGCCAGGGCAACGTGCATATCCGCAGGTTCTAGGCAGTGTCCAGCCCAGGGATATCCGAACTGGACTGATCCGGCCTGGAAGGTTTTTTCCAACCCGGGAGAGGTGAAACATCTTCAGGGGATAAATGCCGGCTTGTCCGGCCCTTTCAGGGCTCGGGTGACAACAGATTGCAGGTTAATTCCTGATAAACCTGTTCAGGCCGGGTCTGGAACAGGGCAATACCGGATCAATCTTCTTGCCCAGCCTTCTGGTTGATCCGGTTGACCAAAAGTCCGCCCAGAAAGAGCTGAATGATGTGATAGAACATCAAAGGCAGCAAGATGATGCCCAGACCCGGCTGGGAGGCAAAGATGAGGTTGGCCATGGGTGCTCCGGCAGCCAGGGTTTTCTGGGAGCCGCAGAACAGTGCGGACATGGCGTTTTCGTGATTGAACCGGAAAAGTCTGATTCCCGACCAGACCAGAGCCATGACCGTGAAAAACAGAATGATGGCTGCAGCAGCGGCCAGGACAGCGGTTCCGGTTCCGTGGGCTGCCCAGATATTCTGCTGCCAGGAATTGCTGAAGGCTGCATAGACGATAAAGAGGATGATCAGGCTGCTAAGGGTGGAGAAGAGCTTTTTCAGAGGATCGGTCCATTGGTAAACCAGGGGTCTAATGATCTGTCCGGCCACCAGGGGGGCCAGAAGCATCAGAGAGATGTCCAGGAACAGCCTGCCCAGGGGCAGGGTTTCCCCGCTGGTCTGCAGCCACAGGCTTATCCACAAAGGTGTAATGAAAATGCCGGCCAGGTTGGCCACGGTGGAATTGAATACAGATCCGGCCACATTGCCTTTGACCATGGCGGTGTAGGCCACAGAAGTGGCTATGGTGGTGGGCAGGGCACCTAGAAAGAAAATACCGAGTTTGAGATCCGGTGAAAGCAGGTCTCCGACCACAAGGATCATGGCCAGGGCCACCAGGGGAATGACCAGGAATATGAAAGCCTGGGCAAAAACATGCAGTTTCCACTGCATAACCCCTTTTTTCAGGACAGCCAGGGAAAGGGTCAGACCCTGAAAAAAGAAAATCAGGACCACCCCCAGCCTAGTGGTCATCTCACTCTTGAGGGCCCCTCCTGCAGCTCCCAGGCCCGGGGTGAGCCAGGCCAGGAAGGCCGCACCAAGAAGTCCGACTAGAAACCAGTTCTGCTTCAGCCACTTATTGATACCCACTTGATTTCCCCCTGAGACATGTAATGTCGAGCTTTAAAGCATATATTCAGGAGAAAGGCAACGGGCAATCAGGCAGGAAAAGGCTGTCAGCTGATGAGGTTTTTTACAGCCTCCAGGGATGCAGTGTAGTCGGGCTCTTTACCCACTTCATCCACCAACTCCAGATGTCTGATGATCCCTCCCTTGTCCAGGACAAGCACGGCCCTGGCCAGGAGTCTTGCTTCCTTGATGAGCAGGCCGTAAGCCAGGCCGAATGAAGCATCCCTGTGATCGGACAGGGTCTTGACACTGTCCACTCCAGCTGCAGCACACCATCTTTTCTGGGCAAAGGGGAGGTCCATGCTGATGGTCAGGATCTGGACATCCTTGCCCAGGGCGGCTGCTTCCTGATTGAACCGCCTGGTCTCCATGTCGCAGACCGGGGTATCCAGAGAGGTCACTGCAGCCAGGATAGTAACTTTGCCCTGTCCTGGTTCAAAGGTGTACGGTTTGAGATCATTGTCCACTACCTGAAATGCGGGGGCCTTCTGACCGACCTGTACTTCCTCGCCCAGCAGGGTTACGGGATTTCCTTTGATGGTCACCAGACCGGTTCGCTCTTTCATTATGTCCTCCTTGTTGGGTTGGAAATGGCTATGTCCATATATATGCAGAACAGCATTAATGGCAAGGGCCTTGGTCAATGCTGTGTTGGTTATGTAAAAAACAGGGCAGGTGAATATTCACATCGCAGTAAAAGTCCGTTAGGCTGGCCCAGCCAGTTAAGGGGGTTTTGAATACCGCTCCTGCTTGCAAGGGGCAGCTGCTGTGGCTGGATAAAGGTGAGCAGCTTTTGCCGGAGCAGGTGGAGAAGTTTGCCTGGAAGATTGAGCTGACTCTGCAGGGCCGGCCATTGTAATGACCAGTGTTTTGTGCTGGGCCGTCAGTCTGGAGAGAGTCCAGGAACAGTGAATATTTCATCAAGAAAAAGTAAGATAAAATGGTAGGAATCAGTGCAGCTTTTGTGGCCCTGGCAGCTCTTTTCTGGGGGTTGTCCGGCGGGATCGGAGGCATTCTCACGGCCCAGGGCTGGGACCCGGTTGTAGTTTCCTTGTACAGGGGGGTAATCGGGCTGCTTTTTGTTCTGGCCTGGCTGGGCCTTAGACCCCAGGGCAGTGGACTGGCAAACAGTCGATTATGGTTCTGGTCAGTAATAGCCGGGGTAGGAGTGGCTGGCAACTTTGCGTTTTACTTCATCAGCATTGCCAAGGGCAGCGTCGCAGTTGCAGCCACCCTGATGTACTGCGCGCCAGTGTTTGTCTATCTTGTGTCCTTCACCTTGAAGCTGGAAAGGCCCACTATGGGCAAATGGACTGCCATCGCCATGGTCATGCTTGGCATTGTGCTGCTTACAGGTGTGTATGAGATTGGAGCGGGTGATGTCACCCCCATTGCTGCCGGTGCCGGGCTGCTTTCCGGACTGTCCTATGCCGTATTTATCTTCGGCTTTAAGTATGCAGCCCCCCATGGCAGCCCCCAGGCAATTCTGGTGGTGGCTTTTGCAGTGCTTATCACCATACTTTTCTGGTTCAGCGATTCCCATCAGGCCGTGGCAGTGCTGACAACACCTGACTGGCCGCTGTTTGTGATCCTGGGAGTGTTTGGCGCTGGATTGTCGTTTATCTTTTATATTGTCGGCCTTAATCGGACTGCACCGGCTGTAGCATCCATTGTGGCCATGGTTGAGCCGGTTACTGCATCGCTGTTCGGCCTGCTGATTTTAAATGAAAATCTGGCTCTGCTCCAGTTTTTCGGCATGGGGCTGATTCTGGTGACTGTTACTGCACTGAGCGTATACTCGAGTACCCAGGATGAGCCTCTGACGATTAACCCGGCTGATGAGTAGTGCTTTGGGTTTACCCCCCCCTTGAGAGATGACCTTTGCCTTTCATTCCTGTCTGGCAGGAATTAATCATCCCTTTTACCTGGAAAGGGATGGTTTTTCGGTCAGATCCCACAGAGCAGGCTAACTAGTACCCAACAGAAGCCAGGTTTTCTCTGAGGATACGGGCTGAATCACGCAGGGCCTTTTCTTCATTGTCAGCCAGGGGGTTGGAGAACACATGGCTGACTCCGCCGGAGCCAACAGTGCAGGGCAGTGAAAGGCATACGTCCTTGATGCCGTATTCACCCTGCATCAGGGTGCCAACGGTCAGTACGCTCTGCTGGTTCAGGAATATAGCTTCAGTGATCCGGTTCATGGCCAGGGCAATGGCATAGTAGGTGGCATCTTTTTTTTCGATTATGTGATAGGCGGCATCCCGGACATTGTCTTCAATCTGCTGTTTGTGGGGGTGAATCGATTTTGAGCAGGCCCTGCACCAGTCCATCAGTGATATTCCGGCAATGTTCACTCTGCTCCAGACCAGGACTTCGCTGTCGCCGTGTTCTCCAATGACATAGCCATGTACATTTCGTGAATCAATGTTGTAATGTCTGGAAATGAGGTAACGGAAGCGCATGGTGTCCAGGACAGTCCCTGAACTGATGACCCGTTCGGGCCGGAGTCCGGAGATTTTCAAGGCTACATATGTCAGGATATCCACCGGGTTGCTGACCATCAGGATTATGGGATCAGGATTAAAGGCCATGATCTTGGGAACAATTTCTTCAACTATCCTGACGTTGCGTTTGGTCAGGTCCAGCCTTGTTTCACCCTGCTTCTGGCTGGCTCCGGCTGCGATGACCACAATCTGCGCATCCCTGCATAACTCATAGCCTCCGGCCTGAATATCCACTGGTTTGACAAAAGGCAGGCCATGGTTGAGATCCATGGCTTCGCCCTCTGCTCTGGCCTGGTTGCGATCAATCAGACCGATTTCTCTGGCTGTTCCCTTGGTGGTCAGGGCGTAAGCATAAGACATGCCCACCATGCCTGTGCCCACTATGACCACCTTGCTGTGTTGGTGTGTGCTCTTCTGCATCTTAGTCACTTGAGTCCTGTTTTTAGATATTGAATAACTCATCAGCTGATCAGCTGAGTCTGACAAAAAGACATTTTTTACCTGGTCCGCCCTGCTTTCAAAAAGACAAAGGCTTTTCTTATAATATGGTGTATTTTGTCAGTGCAGTCAATATGGAAAGGGCATTGCAGGCCCATCAAAACGGGTTTTTAAGTAGGCGGGTGAAGGGTTTTTTGGATCTTATACCAAGTATTTCAGATCCAACACCCAGCCATTGTAAAATTTCTCCCTGCCGGTCTGGACTATTCACTTGTCTGCCGCAAACAGCCTGCAGCAATACAGTTTTTTCCTTGTGGAATAGAACTGCATTTTGTATGAAGACTGAAAATCTGGTTTTTGACAACGATTCTCAGCGTTTGGTGCTGGTAGTTCAAAGCCTGTAACCGGTGAAAATGTCGTATTTTAGGATATCCATATAGTCTGGGAAGTACTTTACTATAACCTGCAAGAGAATAGGAGTGATCCTTGGCCGTACCTGATTTCCAATCATTGATGTTGCCGCTGCTTAAATTTTCAGCTGACGGGGTTGAACACACGATGCAGGAAGCGCGTGATGGACTGGCACAAATAATGGAGCTTTCCGAAGAAGATCTTCAGGAAAGGCTGCCAAGTGGACGGCAAACCACCTTTGCCAATCGTGTGGCATGGGCCAAGGTTTACCTGACCCAAGCCGGAGCTTTGGAATCGCCAAAACGAGGGAGATTCCATATTTCTGACCGTGGTCGGAAAATTATTTTAGAAGGTCCTGAAAAAATTGACATCAAATATTTGGAAAGATTTAAAGAGTTTCAAGAGTTTCGGCAGGCGAGCAACAGGAGCCGAACTGGAAAAAGCATTCAACCTGACGATGACCAAATATCACCTGCGACTCCCGAGGAATCATTAGAGCAGGCATATCAACAGCTGCGGGACGAAGTGGCCAATGAATTGATTAATCTGATCAAAGGCAATACCCCGGAATTTTTTGAGAAATTAGTTGTGCACCTTATCGTTTCCATGGGATACGGAGGCTCTGTAAAAGAGGCTGGGAAGGCAACCCGAAAAACAGCAGATGAAGGTATTGATGGTGTTATCAAGGAAGATCGTCTTGGCCTGGATGTTATCTACCTGCAGGCCAAACGATGGGAAGCTGTTGTTGGTCGGCCAGAGATTCAAAAGTTTGTGGGCGCGCTTCATGGTCAGCGGGCCAAGAAGGGCGTATTTATCACCACCAGTTACTTTTCTAAAGAAGCATTGGACTATGTTGGCCAAATTGATCCTAAGGTAGTGTTGATAGATGGCTCCGATCTTGTTCAGCTGATGATTGATCACGGGGTTGGTGTTAGTTCTGCCGTAGTATATGAAGTCAAAAAGGTGGATACGGACTACTTCATTGAAGGTTGACCGGAACTGTTTTTTAACTGCCTGATAAAGTTTTTTGAGCAGCTGGTAATTCAAATGTCATCTATGGGGATATAAGGGTGGAAGAGATTCGAAGTGCACTCCTGGACCATGCTGACCAGGACAGGGCCAGTACCATGCAGCGTTTCTTTAAAACCGGCCCTGGAGAATATGGCCAGGGTGACCGGTTTCTCGGGGTCAGTGTTCCCTTAGTCCGTCTGGTGGCTAAGAAGTACCGGAATATTGAACTTGATCAGGCTTTGATCCTGCTTAAATCGGTTTTTCATGAGGAACGTCTTCTGGCCCTGATTATTCTCGGGCACAAGTATCAAAAGGGGGCCAGGCACGAGCAGGAGGAAATTTTCCGGGCATACCTGGATCATACCCGGTACATCAATAACTGGGACCTGGTGGATGTATCGGCTGAGCACATTGTTGGAGCCTACCTCTTCAGCCGTTCCCGCTCTCTTCTTTACCAGCTGGCCGAATCAACCGACATCTGGGAGCGGCGCATTGCAGTCATGTCTACATTTTATTTTATAAAAAAAGGCGAGTTTGATGAAACACTCAGGATCGCTGAACAGCTCATATCTGACAGTCACGATCTGATTCATAAGGCTGTGGGATGGATGCTCAGGGAGATCGGCAAACGGGACAGAGAGGTGGAAGATGTTTTTTTGCAAAACCATTATCAGAGTATGCCTCGAACCATGTTAAGATATGCCATTGAAAAGTTTCCTGAAGATCTGCGGCAGAAATACCTCAAAGGTCAGGTCTAGGATGGAGCAGTCCAGGACAAAGATAAACAGGCTGGAAGACCTGCCCAATGTGGGTCCGGCCATAGCTGCCAGACTCAGGACCCTGGGTATTGATAAACCGTCGGACTTGCCCGGCCTGGACCCTTATGCCATGTATGATCAAATCAACTTAAAAACCGGGCAGAGACATGATCCGTGCCTGCTGGATGTGTTTATCTCCATTGTCCGGTTCATGGAAGGTGCCCCGGCCCGGCCCTGGTGGAAATATACTGCCCAGCGCAAGCAAAGGCTCAGGCCAAACCGCTCCTGATTGCCCGCCTGTTTCAGCATTGCTCCAACCCGGCTTTATATTTGACAGAAGTCATGTTTCTCCATACTCATTTTATCTTTGCCAGGTACTGATTCTGCCCGGCCTGGATTCATGCCTGTCAGCCGGATCCAGTTCTGGATGAAAATGGTATTTTTTATAACCGGCTTATTCAAGCCGGGAGCAGTCCAAAATCAACCCAGCCCAATAATTAAAGGAAACCCTGCATGCACAAGAATAATCAGGCCCAACCCATAGGTGAACGGGTTGTTGAACGCACTTCTTCCAAAACCGGGATAGCCCAGAAGGATCTTGAGACCATCCTGAGCCAAGGGGTCAGAAAAACCTATGCTCCAGGTGCCTGGCTTTTTCATGAATCAACGCCCAGATTGTGGTTCGGGGTTGTGGAAGAGGGTGAAGTCGAGCTGGTTCGCGGTCTGCATGGTTCTCAGGTTCATCTTGCCTCCCTGGGAGTCGGAGCCATGATTGGTGAGGCTGCTCTTCTGGATGATGCGCCCCATGCAGTGGGGGCACTGACTGGTAAAGGGGTTACTGTGGTCCAGGTGTCCAGGGAGGTCTGGGAAAAGCTGCGTCAGGACAATCCTGAAGTATTTTACCGGATTGTGGCCCAGGTGGCTCGCAGGATCAATGACCGGCTGCGCTATGCTACGGACAAGCTGACCTCTGGAAATGGCAGTGGAAAAGAAAATTTGCTGCGTGATGTCCGGGTGGAGCATGATCTCCTGGGAGAGCGCGAAGTGCCCAACAATGTTTATTACGGCATCCAGACCATGCGCGCCTTGGAAAATTTTCCCATATCCGGTACGCCTTTGAAAAATTTTTCCCACCTGGTCAGATCCCTGGCCTTTGTGAAAAAGGCTTCAGCCATGGCCAATGCAGAGCTGGGCGTTCTGTCCAAACAGAACATGCAGGCCATCTGTGCGGCCTGCGATGAAATCCTGGACGGCAAACTGCATGATCAGTTCGTAGTGGATATGCTCCAGGGCGGGGCAGGCACGTCGACCAATATGAACGCCAACGAGGTCATTGCCAATCGGGCTCTGGAAATCCTGGGCCATCAAAAGGGAGAATACCAGCATGTCCATCCCAATGATTGTGTGAACTGTTCCCAGTCCACCAATGATGCTTATCCCACTGCAGTCAAGCTGGCCGTGTATCTGTCCATCCAGGACGCTCTGGGTGCCCTGGATGAGCTGAAAAAGGTTTTGGAAATTAAGGAACAGGAGTTTTCTCATGTTCTAAAGATGGGCCGGACTGAAAATCAGGATGCCGTGCCCATGACCCTGGGCCAGGAATTCGGGTCCTATGCCATCACCATTGGTTCGGCCATGGACAGCATGCAGGTGGCAGCCCATGGTCTTCTGGAAATCAATATGGGAGCCACAGCTATTGGCACAGGCATTAACAGCCCTCCAGGCTATGCTGAACTGGTTACCAGCAAGCTGACTGAAGTCAGCGGTCTTCCGGTCCGGCAGGCCTTGAACCTGGTTCAGTCCACCCAGGATGCGGGCAGTTTTGTCCAGATGGCCGGGAACATGAAGCGGGCTGCGGTCCAGATCTCCAAGATCTGCAAGGACCTGCGCTGGCTTTCTTCCGGACCGCGCTGCGGCTTGAACGAGATCCTCCTGCCACCCATGCAGCCTGGTTCATCCATCATGCCCGGCAAGGTCAATCCGGTCATCCCGGAAATGGTCAACCAGGTCTGTTTCACCATTGTTGGATACGATGTTACAGTATCCATGGCTGCTGAATCAGGCGACCTTGAGCTGAATATGGCCGAGCCTATCATGGCCTACTGCCTGCTGCACGGCTTGATGATCCTGAAAAACGCAGCCATAGTCCTGAACAGCAGGTGTATTGCAGGCATTGAAGCCAATGAACAGCGCTGCCTGGAGTACGTTCAGAACAGTATCGGCCTGGTTACTGCCCTTAATCCGGTCCTGGGCTATGAACGGTCTGTGGCCATTGCCAAGGAAGCCCTGGAAACCGGCAGCAGTGTTTTTGATCTGGTCCTGGAAAAGGGGTGGCTGACCAGGGAAGAGCTGGATGATCTGTTAAAGCCGGAAAACATGACCCGGCCCAGGGCCATCATCCGTTAAGAACAGGGCAGAAAAAGGCTGTTTTAAGGTATGCATGTTTGGGTCGTTATCTGATAATTTTTAGACACCATTGAAATAACTATTATTGAGGACTATTATGTTCAGTGTGGAGTTCCTGATTACTTCCCTGGTAGTGGTCATGATTCCGGGCACAGGGGTCATTTATACGGTTTCCAATGGTCTGTTCTGCGGACGCAAGGCCAGTCTGGCTGCAGCTGCGGGCTGTACCATGGGCATTGTTCCCCATCTTCTGGCCAGTGTTCTGGGGTTGTCTGCCATTTTGCACATGAGTGCAGTGGCTTTTCAGGTCATGAAATATGTCGGGGCAGCATACCTGCTTTATCTGGCCTGGACCATGTGGCGTGAATCAGGTGCCTTGAAATTTGATTCCGGACAATCTAATATTGGGGTGTGGAGTATTGTCAGGAGGGGGTTTCTGATTAATATTTTAAATCCTAAGCTGTCGATATTTTTTCTGGCTTTTTTGCCTTTGTTCGTTGCTCCGGGTTCTGGTTCTCCGATCTGGCAGATGACCATGCTGAGTATTGCGTTCATGTGCATGACCCTGGTGGTTTTTATTGTTTACGGAATTTCGGCTGATGGTTTTCGTAAATATGTGGTGAACTCTCCGGTTGTGGCAAAGTGGATGCAGCGTTCTTTTGCAGCCTGTTTTGCAGTCCTCGGGATCAAGCTGGCTACAGCAGACCAGTGAGCAAGAAAGCCTTATTCGCAATTGGGTCATGTTCGGATAAAGACCGGGTCGATTTTACTGATTTGGTAATCAAGGAATAAATATTATGGGATACAGGAATACCAAGCAATGCCTTGACGCTTTGGAAGCCAGGGGCGATCTGGTCCGGATAGATCAGGAAGTTGATCCGTACATAGAGGCCGGGGCCATTCAGCGCAGGGTCTTCCAGCACAAGGGCCCGGCCCTTTTGTTTACCAATGTCAAGGGAACCGGGTTTCCCATGGCTGCCAATATGTTCGGCACCATGGCCAGGGCCAGGTATATTTTCCGGGACACCCTGGCCACCCTGGACAAACTGTTTAAACTCAAGATCGACCCTCTGCTTTTTTTTAAGGCACCCTGGAAGTATTTTGACGTCCTGCCCATGCTGGCCAGGATCTGGCCCAGGCCGGTCAAGTCCGGACCGATCCAGCAGGGACAAACCAGGATAGAGAATCTGCCAAACCTTGTTTCCTGGCCCATGGATGGCGGTGCATATGTGACCCTGCCTCAGGTTTATTCACAGAATCCGGCCAGGCCGGGCCTTATGAATTCCAACATCGGCATGTACCGGGTCCAGTTGACAGGCAATGATTTCAAATTGAATCAGGAAGTCGGGCTTCATTACCAGATCCACCGGGGCATTGGTCTGCACCACCAGCAGGCCATTGAAAGGAATGAACCATTGCGGGTGAACGTGTTCATCGGCGGACCACCGGCCATGACCCTGGCTGCGGTCATGCCCTTGCCGGAAAACGTGCCTGAACTGATCTTTGCCGGGGCCCTGGCCGGACACAGGATCAAGATGGTTAAAGCCGCCAATGGGTTGCCCATGCCTGCTGAAGCGGACTTCTGCATTTCAGGCCGGGTCGATCTGAACAGGGAACTCCTTGAAGGTCCCTTTGGGGATCACCTGGGCTATTACAGTTTGAAACACGATTTTCCAGTGCTCAGGGTTGACCAGATCCACCACCGCAAGGATGCCATCTGGCCCTTTACCACAGTGGGTCGACCTCCCCAGGAGGATACAGTCTTTGGAACACTTATTCATGAACTGACCCACCAGCTCATTCCTTCGGTATTCAGTGGTGTGCACGAGGTCCATGCCGTGGATGCAGCCGGGGTTCACCCCCTGCTTCTGGCAGTGGGCCGGGAAAGTTATGTACCCTTTGCCCGGGAAAGGCAGCCCCAGGAGCTTCTGACCTGTGCCATGAATTTGCTTGGCCAGAGTCAGACCTCTTTATCCAAGTACCTGATCATTGCAGCCAGGGAAGATGATCCAGGCCTTTCTGCCAAGCGCATTCCAGCTTTTTTCAGCCATGTGCTTAAACGCCTGGACTTTACCAGGGACCTGCATTTCATCACCAGAACGACCATGGATACCCTGGACTATTCTGGTATCAGCCTGAATCAGGGGTCCAAGCTGATTATGGCTGCTGCCGGTCGGATCAAAAGGGATCTGGGTACCAGGCTGCCCAGGGATCTGGACCTTGGCCAGGGATTCAGCAGGGTCAGGTTCATGGCGCCGGGGATCATGGTGGTTCAGGGACCTGGAAACACCCGGAACAGGGACAGTCATGATCCAGCCATGGCTGAGCTGGGCTCCAGGCTGGAGCAGGTTCCAGGAATGGAACAATTTCCCCTGGTGGTGGTGGCGGATGATGCTGATTTTACGGCTGCCGGCTGGAACAATTTTTTGTGGGTTGTTTTTACCAGGTCTGATCCGGCCACAGATATTTACGGCATCGGCGAATTCGTCCATTGCAAGCATTTTGGTGCGACCAAGGGCATGCTCATTGATGCCAGGCTTAAACAGTATCATCCACCAGTGCTGGAAGATGATCCTGAAGTTGAAAAACGGGTAGACAGGCTGGGAGAGCGGGGCGGTCCTTTATACAGGATCATCTGAGAGTCCGGTAAAAGGATCAGCAGGCAACCGGGTCAGTAATACCTGTCATCCCGGCTGAACTGGAGCCAGAGTCTGTAGACTTGAGTTGTAGCCCAGCCGAATTCGGGGCCATGGATAATTCTGCGTCCGTTCTGTTTTTTTTCAACTCTGGTCAGGACGTGTCCAATTTCATGAATCAGCACCCAGGCAGACCAGCGGTAGATGTTGATTCTTTTCCCTTTCCTGGTGACGCTTCCCCAGCATCTGGAGGTTGTGCGCCGGGAGAAATTCACTTCCACCTGCAGGCCCCTGTTTAAATCCTTCAGCACAAACTCAACGAATTTTTTCCCCTGTTCCGGACTGATCAAAGTGTTGTTGAGCCGCAATATCTCCTTTTTTTCCACCTGGACCCTGCTGTTTCCAGTACCTGGAAAATCAGTCTGCTCAAGCTTGATGGCGCAGGACTGCATAGTCCGTTTCCGGCCCAGGGCAAAGGCCTTTTTAAACCATTTTTTGAAAAAATCTTCCGGATTGATCATTGCATCTGAATTATTTTTGTCAGGTGATATTCTTTTGGCAGGCTGCCCTGTTTTTACCCAGGGCATCAGGTCCTGAATCCGGTTTTGAAGTCCAGAACGAGGCCAGAACCGGGCCGGTGATGTTCTGCCAGACGCTGGCCAGGACACCGGGCAGGGTGGCCAGGGGGTGGATATGGGCCAGGGCCAGGGTGGCGGCCAGGCCAGAATTCTGCATACCCACTTCAAGGGTCAAGGCCTTGAGTTGAGGTCTTTTAAACCCTGCCCACCAGCCCATTGTCCAGGCCAGCCCAAGTCCCAGTACGTTGTGGGCCAGAATGGCAGCAGCTCCCATGAGGCTGATTCTGAAAAATTCCCGGGCGTGCTGGCCGGTGATGGCTCCAACGATCAGACAAATAGCCAGCATGGATATGATGGGCAGGATGTTTATCCCTGCCTGAATGGTCCTGGGGAACAGGCTTCTGCAGGCAAGGCCCAGGGCAATAGGCAGAATGACGATGGTCAGGATGGACCTGAACAGGCCGGCCACGGGAATTTCCAGCCAGTGACCAGCCAGGCTCCAGACCAGCAGAGGCGTGACCAGGGGAGCCAGCATGGTTGAGAAGGCGGTCATGGTCACGGACAGGGCCACGTCACCCCTGGCCAGGTAGGTGATGACGTTGGATGCTGTGCCTCCTGGGCATGAACCCAGCAGGACCAGACCCACGGCCAGTTCAGGAGGAAGGCTGAACAGAACCGCAATGCCCCAGGCTCCCACCGGCATGATGGTGTACTGAAGCAGAGCTGCAAAGAAAATCTTTCCAGGATGTTTCAGGACCCGGCCAAAGTCAGGCAGGGTCAGGGTGGCGCCCATGCCGAAGATGATGATGGCCAGAAGAAGGGGGACATGGCCGGTAAAAAAGGAGAAAAATTCAGGCTGCCAAGCCCCCAAAAGGGCTGCTCCGGTTACAAATACAGCCAGCCATTTCAGGGCCAGGGAGCTTAACCTGGAAATAAAATTCATGGGTCCTGGTAATACAAAAGCCTTTGAATGTCATTATCCGGACCTGGTACTGAAAGTTTCCGGTTTGGGGCAGTTGCCCGGATTTTTTTTTTGAGGTATAGCTGGGGTCAGTTTGACGTTCTTTGTTTACGGGCTGATTGTGGAGCCTGTGTTTAAGTCGCTGGGGGAGGTTTTTCCTGAGATTCCGGTTTGCCGGAAGACCCCTGGAACCTGATCCGGTTAATACCGGCGTAGGAAAGCGGCACTGGAAGTAATTTGGACATTCCTCCTGATTGGGGTGTTTTTCAGGGCTGTTTCCTTCTCCGGAATCAGCCCTTTTTTTTAACCCCAACCAAAGGAGAAGAACATGGCATTGGATGAGATCATTATTTCCCGGGCTATCATCGACACCTACACCAGAAAGCTGATGGATTGCCTTGAACTTGATGTGGCCATCTGCGGGGCAGGCCCTTCGGGCATGGTTGCAGCCTATTACCTGGCTGGTGCAGGAAAGAAAGTTGCGGTTTTTGAGCGAAAGCTTTCCCTGGGAGGGGGAATGTGGGGCGGAGGAATGATGTTCAACGAGATCGTGATTCAGGAAGAAGCCAAGGAAATCCTGGACGAGCTTGGAGTCAGGTCCCGGGAATATCAGCCCGGATACTTTACTGCTGATTCAGTGGAAGCGGTCTGCACCATTGGGTCTGCAGCCTGCCGGGCCGGGGCCAGGTTCTTTAATCTGGTTTCTGTGGAAGACGTCATGATCAGGGAAAACAGGGTCACCGGCCTGGTCATAAACTGGTCAGCAGTGGAAACCTCTGGTCTGCATGTTGATCCCCTGACTGTACGGACCAAATACATGGTGGAATCCACTGGACATCCGGTAGAAGTCATGCAGGTCATCCAGAGAAAGATAGATGCCAGACTGAATACTCCTTCCGGAAGTCTTGAAGGAGAAAAGTCCATGTGGGCGGAAAAGGCCGAGCAAAGCACCCTGGAGAATACCAGGGAGGCATTCCCAGGGGTTTATGTCTGCGGGATGTCGGCCAATGCCACTTTTGGGTCTTTTCGCATGGGACCTATCTTCGGGGGTATGCTCATGTCCGGTAAAAAGGTTGCCCAGAGTATTCTGGAAAAGCTCTAACCCGGGTCTGTCCGGTTAACAGGGCTTTCCCGGTCCTGCAATGCCCCGATCCTTTGGGAAGCTGACCAAGTAAACGGTCGGTACCTCAAGGGGCCGGGGCATTTGATTATTTAACCCCTCCACCTTTTTCGTTGAAAGGTTTTGGATGGTTGTGCTATGGCTTGGCCAAGACCTCGGAGGAGGTCATGACTTGACTTGGATGCATCCTGACTTAATTAAGAATGTCGGGTTATTATGATGTGCAGACCTTAAGGGACATCAATGTCCGGCTGGTTGCAGTTCAGGAAACCGTTACCAGGCAAAGTTTTTTGGTTGTTATTCCAGGCTTTCTGGGTCTGGACCGGGACAGGCAGCAGCGAACTCAACAGGTCAGCAAAGTGCCGGACCTGGTACGGTTTTTTAAAAAGTTACCTGTTCATGGGGCCAGTATTATAGTCAGTTTTGTCAGGCCAGGGCCATGGGATGGCAGCTTTGGCGGTCAATATAATAATTGCTTTGATCAGGCAAAAAAATGTCAAGGGGGATCATCTTAATATGGAATACAAGGATTATTATAAAATCCTGGGAGTTAACAAGAAATCGTCCAAGGAGGAGGTCTCCAAGGCCTACAAGAAGCTGGCCAAGAAGTATCATCCAGACCTCAATCCCAATGATCCCAAGGCAGAGGACAAATTCAAGGAAGTCACCGAAGCCTATGAAGTGCTCAAGGATGATGAAAAGAGAAAGCTTTACGACTCCCTTGGTCCCAACTGGCAGCACGGCCAGAATTTTCAGCCGCCTCCTGGTTATGAAAACGTCCATTTTGAATTTCGTGGAGACCAGCAGGGAGCAGGCTTTGATTTCAGTGATTTTTTTGAAACGATTTTTGGTGGGGGATTCAGCCGGGGTGGTGCCCAGGGCTTCCAGAGGGACCCTTTTTCCGGAAGGACTTTTGCCCGCAAAGGACAGGATGCTGAAGCAGCCTTGGAACTCAGCCTGGAAGAAGCCTATAAGGGCGGGAGCAAAAGTATAACCCTTCAGGAGCAGGTTATTGGACCTGATGGAAGACCCATGGTCCAGAACAAGACCCTGAGCGTGAATATTCCGCCGGGAATCAAGGATGGGAACAGGATCAGGCTTAGCGGGCAGGGGTCCCCGGGTATGGGAAGCGGACAATCCGGCGATCTCTATCTGAAGGTCAGGATTATCCCACACCCGGTGTTTAAGCTTGACGGTAATAATATTATCTATGACCTGCCTCTGGCTCCCTGGGAGGCCGCCCTGGGAAGCATGGTCCGGGTACCCACCCTGGACGGAGAAGTGGAAATGAAAATTCCCCAGGGAATCAGCAGCGGCCAGAAAATGCGAATCAAGGGAAAAGGCATGGGCAGGGGATCTGCCAAGGGTGACCAGCTGGTGCGGATCATGATCCGGGTTCCCAGAGAAGCGTCACTCAGGGAAAGGGAGCTGTGGGAGGAGTTGTCCAAAGCTTCGGACTATAATCCCCGGGGATAGAATTATTTAGCAGGGCGGTCTTTGGATCGTCTGTTCAGCAAGGTGGAGGCCGATTATATGCAAAACCATGGAATTCAGAAGAAAACCCAAGGGTCTCTGATAAGATCCAACCTCATCCACTGGTCTCAGTTCGTCCAGAGAACCGGAGTCTGTCCGTATCGTCTTTCTGAGCTTGTGGAGATGGGCTGGGTTGAAGCCATTCGGATTTCCGATGAAAATTTCCATTTTCCGGAAAGGGAGATCCTAAGGGTCCAGAAGCTGATGCGAATCTGCCGGGATTTTGAGCTTCCCACCATTGGCGGAACTATAATTGTTGACCTTCTGGAGAGAATAGAGGTCATGGAAAAAGAGATTACTCAGCTCAGAAATCTGATCTGATGACGTCTTCTTAAGATCCACAATAATGAACAATGGAGGATAAGCATGGATATCAATAAATTTACCCAGAAATCGCAGGAGGCTGTGGCCCTGGCTCAGGAAACCGCAGTCCGTCTTGGACATCAGCAGGTGGATGTGGAGCACGTGTTCAAGGCCCTTATGGATCAGGACAATGGCCTGGCTCCCAGGGTGCTCAAGCATGCAGGCTATGACCCGGAAGCAGTCAGAACAGCCATAGATGACAAGTTGACAAAAATGCCCAGCGTCAGCGGTCCCGGGGTTCAGCCCGGCCAGATATATGTTACTCAGAGGCTCAACTCCCTGCTTCTCAAGGCCCAGGATCTGGCCAAGGCCATGCAGGATGAATATGTGAGTGTGGAGCATATTCTCCTGACCCTGCTGGATGAATCTCCTTCCACCGGAGCGGGCAAAGTGGTTCAGGAACTAAAGCTGGACAAGAACAGGATCCTGGCTTCCCTGACCGAGGTCCGGGGTAATCAGAGGGTGACATCTGCCAATCCTGAAGAAACATATGATGCTTTGAAAAAATATGGCCGGGACCTGGTGGATGAGGCCAGACAGGGCCGGCTGGACCCGGTCATTGGCCGGGACAGCGAAATAAGGCGCTGCATCAGGATTCTGTCCAGAAGGACTAAAAACAATCCTGTGCTCATTGGTGAGGCAGGTGTGGGTAAAACAGCCATAGCCGAGGGACTGGCCCAGAGGATTCTGAATAAGGATGTGCCTGAAGGACTCAAGGACAAGACCATTTTCGCCCTGGATATGGGTGCCCTGATTGCCGGAGCCAAGTACAGGGGGGAGTTTGAAGAAAGGCTCAAGGCTGTTTTAAAGGAGATTCAGAATTCACAGGGCCGGATTCTGCTCTTTATTGATGAGATTCATACCATTGTGGGGGCTGGAAAGGCCGAGGGAGCCATGGATGCCGGCAACCTGCTCAAACCAATGCTGGCCAGGGGAGAATTGCACTGCATCGGGGCCACCACCATAGATGAATATCGAAAATATATTGAGAAGGACCCGGCTCTGGAACGCAGATTTCAGCCGGTCATGGTGGATGAACCCAGCGTGGAGGACACCATTTCCATATTAAGGGGGCTCAAGGAGCGTTTTGAGGTCCATCATGGAGTACGGATCAGTGACAGCGCCCTGGTCTCAGCTTCCATCCTTTCCCATCGCTATATTTCCGACCGCTTCCTGCCGGATAAAGCCATTGACCTGATTGACGAGTCAGCTGCCAAGATCAGGAGTGAGATCGATTCCCTGCCCACTGAACTTGATGAGATCAACCGAAAGATCATGCAGCTGGAGATCGAGCAGGAGGCCTTGAAAAAGGAAAAGGATGAGGCTTCCAGGGATCGGCTGGAAAAACTGGGCAAGGAGCTGGCCGAATTAAAGGAGGCCCAGACCACCCTCAAGGCTCAGTGGGAAAGGGAAAAGGGCTCCATAAACTCTCTGCGCAATTTAAAGGAGGCCATTGAAAAGACCAGGTATGAAATTGAAAATGCAGAACGGGCCTATGATCTGAATAAGGCAGCTGAACTCAGGTACGGTAAACTCAATCAGCTGGAAAAGGAGCTGGCAGAAAAAGAGTCGGCCCTGGGCCATGGCACTGACACCAAGACCCTTTTAAAGGAAGAAGTGGGTCCGGATGATATTGCGGATATAGTTTCCAAATGGACAAGCATCCCGGTATCCAGGCTTATGGAGGGTGAGCGGGAAAAGCTGCTCAAGTTGTCGGATATCCTTCATGAACGGGTCATCGGCCAGGATGAGGCTGTGGATGCCGTGGCTGATGCCGTGCTCCGGGCCAGGTCCGGGCTCAAGGATCCCAACCGGCCCATTGGATCATTTCTGTTTCTTGGCCCCACCGGGGTGGGTAAGACCGAGTTGACCAAGACTCTGGCCCAGAACCTTTTTGATACAGAGGAAAACATGGTTCGCCTGGATATGTCTGAATATATGGAAAAGCATACTGTGGCCAGACTCATTGGCGCTCCTCCAGGGTATATCGGATACGATGAAGGAGGGCAGCTGACCGAAGCGGTTCGGCGCAAACCCTACAGTGTGGTCCTTTTTGATGAGGTGGAAAAGGCCCATACCGATGTCTTTAATGTGCTTCTGCAGATCATGGATGATGGTCGTCTCACTGACAGCCATGGCCGGACAGTTGATTTCAAAAACACGGTGATTATCATGACCTCCAATCTCGGTTCCCAGTTTTTGCTGGAAGGGATTTCCAACGCTGGACAACTGCAGGAGGAGGCCAGGGATCAGGTCCTGAAAACAGTTCGCTCCCATTTCAGGCCGGAGTTTTTGAACCGTATTGATGAAGTGGTTCTTTTCAAGCCCCTGCTTATTGAGGAAATTGAAAAAATCATTGATCTGCTGCTTAAGCATATCCAAAGTCGCCTGGCTGACCGGAAGATCGAGCTGGAACTTACAGACCAGGCCAGGGTATTTATTGCCAGGGAAGCTTATGATCCTGTTTATGGAGCCAGGCCGCTGCGCAGGTATCTTCAGCAGAAGATCGAGACCCCGCTGGCCAAGGAGATTATTTCTGGCAGACTCATGGATGGTCATAAGGTTCTGGTGGACACGGAAGACGGGCAGTTGAAAATTACTTCTTCCTGAGACCTGGACAAACCGGGTCAATAAAAGGCAGGTATTTTACCTGCCTTTTATTTGTTAAAGCAGGCTGGCAGAGTCATTACTGAATTTCAGATGTTTGGTCCCAAGGATCAAAGCTCTCAGAGTAATGACCTGATTGTTTTTGTAATTAACCGCAACCAAAGGAGCAGTCCTGTCTTGACTGATCAAAACATACTTTGCCTGGATATCGGAAGCGGAACCCAGGATGTGCTTTATTTTATGTCCGGTCGGGAGCTGGAAAACTGTCCCAAGTTTGTGCTGCCATCTCCAGCTCTGGGAACAGCAAAAAGGATTGAAGAACTGCACCGGGCCGGAAGAAGCATTTACCTGTATGGCCGGAATATGGGCGGAGGATTCTACAGGGTCCTTAAAAAATGTCTCGGGCAGGGACTTCAGGCGGCTATCCATCCGGAGGCGGCTTACTCCCTTTCCGATTCCATGGAGGCGGTTAAAGGCATGGGGCTGGAGATCTCTGCCCATTGTCCTGAGGGGTACGCTCCTGTTTATCTGGCCGATTTTGATCCGGGCTTCTGGGGTTCATTTCTGGCCCAGGCCGGTCTTTCCTATCCTGAGATGATTCTGGCCTGTGCCCAGGATCACGGTTTTCATCCAGGGGCAAGCAACCGGCTTGGTCGCTTTGAAATCTGGAAGAAATTTCTGCTTCAGAGCAGCGGTCATGTTCAAAGGCTGATCTTTTCCCGTCCGCCAGCTGAAATGACCAGGCTGATCAGTCTGAAAGAGTCCATTGGAGCCGGTTTTGTGGCTGATACCGGTGCAGCTGCCCTGCTGGGAGCCCTTTTTGTCCCGGAAGTGGAAGAGCTGGCCAGGAACAGGGGGATCTGTGTGGTCAACGTGGGCAACAGCCATACAATTGCTTTTCTGGTTTACCAGGACAGGGTTCATGGGATCCTGGAACACCACACCGGTCTTTTGGATGGACAAAGCCTGTGGGAAAAGTTAAATCTTTTCAAGCACGGACACCTGACCAACCAGCAGGTCTTTGATGAAAACGGCCATGGCTGCCTGATTCTGGATTCGGCCCTGGATCATGACTTCAAGCCTACTTTTGTGCTTGGGCCTAAAAGATCAATGCTTCAGGGCTTTGATGTGAATTTTCTGTGTCCAGGCGGAGACATGATGCTGGCAGGGTGCTTCGGCCTTTTAAAAGGATATTTCCTTATTCGGTGAATAATTAAATGAACAATTATACTCTGGTTCGGCCGGAACATCTCAACCACCACGGGTTTCTTTTTGGCGGAGTCATGCTCAAGTGGGTGGATGAATTTGCCTGGCTGGCCGCCAGCAAGGAGTTCCGGGGGTGTAAACTGGTCACCGTGGCCATGGATGAGATAAGGTTTTCTCAACAGGTGCCCCTGGGATCGATCCTGCGCTTTAGTATTGATTTTGTCCGCCAGGGCCGGACTTCTGCCACCTACCAAGTTGTGGTTTATTCTGATGGCCCCGGCCAGGACCAGGAGAAAAGGGTCTTTGCCAACCGGATTACCTTTGTTCGGGTGGATGAACAGGGAAGAAAAAAAGAACTGCCGGTCAGAAAAGAATTCATACCCTGCGCAGAAAATGTTTAACTCTGGATCAGACTCGTATGAATAAAATTACCATTGCCACCAGGGGAAGCAAGCTGGCCCTCTGGCAGGCCGAACACATCGGCTCCAGGCTCAAGGGACGCTATCCCGGGCTTGAAGTCAGGCTTTTGAAGATCAAGACGACAGGAGACAAAATCCTGGACGTGCCCCTGGCCAAGGTTGGAGGCAAGGGTCTTTTTGTCAAGGAGATTGAAGAGGCCATCCTGGATGGACGGGCCGATATTGCTGTCCACAGTATGAAGGATGTGCCTGCAGTGCTGCCTGAGGGGCTCAAGCTGGGAATCATTCCTAAAAGAGAGTCCCGGTATGACCTGCTTTTGTCTGAGAAATACCCTGATCTGGCGTCATTGCCCCAGGGGGCAGTGGTGGGTACATCAAGTTTGAGACGGCAGTCCCAGATTCTTCATTTAAGGTCTGATCTCAAGATAGAAATGCTCAGGGGCAATCTGGATACCAGGCTGAAAAAGCTGAAAGACGGCCTGTACGACGCCATCATCATAGCTACTGCCGGCATGAAAAGGCTGGGTTTCAGGGCTTCGTACCAGAGCGAACTTGTGCCGCCCTATTTTCTGCCGGCAGTGGGGCAGGGGGCGCTGGGTATTGAATATGCCTCAGACCGGCCTGAGCTTGATGAGTTCCTGGGTTTTATGGATCATTCCAGTACCAGATTCTGCGTGACCTGTGAACGGGCTTTTCTGGCTGAACTGGAAGGAGGGTGCCAGGTCCCCATTGCCTGCCTGTGCCTGCAGGAAAACAATCGTCTCTATGCCACCGGTCTGGTGTCGGATGTCCTGGGTCAGACCGTTATCCGCCGGACCAAGACCGGAAAGCCCAAGGACGCCGTAAAGATCGGGGTTGAGCTGGCCAGAAAGGTTCTGGATGGCGGTGGCAGGGAGATCCTGGATGTAGTATATTCTTCTCAGGGTGATTGAGCAAATCCGATTTCCCGGCTTATGGACTGCATGGCGGCTATGGACAGGGCCAAAAACGAGGTCAGGTCCAACCCAAGTTTTTCATGCTCCTGGATGATTTCTCTGTTGACCGAAGCAGCAAATGCCTTATCCTTGATTTTCTTTTTCAGGCTTTTGGGCTTCATGCCATCCAGACCATTGGGCCTGACCAGCCCGGCAGCCATGATCAGCCCGGTTACTGTTTCGCCGCAGCGCAGGCCAAAGTCCAGTTCAGATTCAGGATGACCGGACCGGTTCATTTCAGCTGCATGCACCTTTATGGCCTGCAAGGCCTCTTCAGGGAGTTGGCCTGTGAGCATGGCCGAGCTCTCTATTCCATGCTGGGAAGGGTTATCCGCAGTAAGTGAATAGTCCAGGTCATGCAGGAGTCCGGTCAGACCCCACACTTCTTCATCCCGACCAAGCTCTCTGGCCAGGTTTTTCAGAACAGCTTCTGTGGACAGGGAGTGTCTGACAAGGTTTTCTTCTTTCAGATTCTGCTTAAGCATTTCCAGGGCTTGGTCTCTGGATATCATCATGTTCTCCGTTTTTGGTGTTGACCATGGCCCGGCACGGTCTTATTTTTCCTTAAATTTTTCTTTTACCTGCAACAAACCGGACTGTAAAGAATCTGCTCTTGTCAAGGACCGGCTGACAGGGCCAATGTTGACAATCTGCAGCCTTTGTATAATAATAACTTTTGATATAACAGATTGTTATGCTTGTTGATTTGCTTTTAACTCATGGAATATAATTTATCCGGAGGACTATACAAAATGAAAAGAGTTTTTCTGTTTCTGGTGACTAACATAGCCATTCTGGCTGTCTTGTTCGTGGTTCTGAGCCTTTTAG
Organism: Desulfonatronovibrio hydrogenovorans DSM 9292; assembly: GCF_000686525.1. NCBI lineage: Bacteria > Pseudomonadati > Thermodesulfobacteriota > Desulfovibrionia > Desulfovibrionales > Desulfonatronovibrionaceae > Desulfonatronovibrio > Desulfonatronovibrio hydrogenovorans. The sequence continues at coordinate 4,847 of NZ_JMKT01000010.1, read as the reverse complement.
GGGTAAGCGGAATTCTGGATGAGCAGCGGGTGGGCATTGATTACGGCAACCTGCTGATTCTGGCAGCTGTGCTGGGCTTTGGTGGATCGTTCATTTCCCTGGCTATATCCAAGTGGATGGCCAAACGCATGACCGGGGCCAAGGTGATCACCCAGCCCAAAACCGAGCTTGAGAGCTGGCTGGTGCGGACAGTCAGACAGCAGGCTTCCAGGGCTGGCATCGGCATGCCTGAGGTGGCTGTTTTTGATTCCCCAGCCCCGAATGCCTTTGCCACCGGCATGAACAAAAATAATGCCCTGGTAGCGGTGAGCACCGGACTTTTAAGGAACATGAACCAGGATGAAGTGGAAGCTGTTTTGGGGCACGAGGTCAGCCATGTGGCCAATGGGGACATGGTTACCCTGACCCTGATTCAGGGCGTGGTAAATACTTTTGTCATATTCATTTCCAGGCTGGTGGGGCATTTTGTGGACCGGGTGATCCTGAAAAACGAGGAAGGACATGGAATCGGATTTTTCGTGGCCACCATCGTCTCCCAGATCGTCTTCGGTATCCTGGCCAGCACCATTGTCATGTGGTTCAGCAGGCAGCGTGAATTCAGGGCAGATGCCGGCGGGGCCAAGCTGGCCGGGACAGAAAAAATGATTTCAGCCCTGGAAAAGCTCAAAAAAGGAATTCAGGAGCCCCTTCCTGATCAGATGGCTTCTTTTGGCATTAATGGCAAGGCGGACGGGTTTGACTGGAAAATGCTTTTTATGAGCCACCCGCCTCTGGATCATCGCATTAAGGCCCTTAAAGGCCAACTTAACAGATAGCAAAGGCACCTTTTTTGAAAAGCACCCCCCAAAAACCCGGTAGACAATCATCTGCCGGGTTTTTTTTCAAGCTTATCAGGGAAAAGCATATTCTTTCCCTGGCAGGGTTCATGGTCCTGGTTGCTGCTGCCTCTATGTTCGGAGCTTTTTTCAGGCCTGGTCCGTGGTATGATGAACTGGTCAAGCCTGCCTTGACCCCGCCAGGCTGGATTTTCACTCCGGTCTGGATGGTCCTGTATCTTTTCATGGCTGTGGCAGGCTGGCTGGTGTGGATTCAAAGACCGGTCCTGAGACAGCCGGCCATTTTGCTCTGGGCCGGACAGCTGGTTTTGAACGGGCTGTGGTCCTGGCTTTTCTTTGGCCTGCAAAGTCCTGGAGCTGCCTTTGTCAACATCTTAATGCTGTTTCTCCTTATCCTGGTCTTTATCAGGAAGGCCCGCCCGCTGAGCAGAGCAGCTTCAATCCTTTTTATTCCCTATGCCCTGTGGGTGGCTTTTGCCGCTTACCTCAACCTGGGTCTGGTGCTCCTGAACTGATGCCGGCCAGTTTTTTTTACTCCTTCACTGGTATAAAAGGGCTATCTTATGACGGCCAGGGCTGACAGCCACAGGGTCCTGCTCAGGGCGCAGCCTGAGAACTGCTGGCTTTGCTTTGAGAGGCCAGTGGCAGTAATTGAGACCTTCAGCCTGGATGAAGTTCAGGATGCCTTGCTTAAGATCCAGGATCAGATCCGGCTTAAAGGGGTTTATGCTGCGGGGTTTATTTCTTATGAGGCCGGGCCTGCTTTTGATGATTCTTATCAGACTGTTACGGATGATGTTTTTCCCAAGCTCTGGTTCGGACTTTTCCAGTCCTTACGTAAACTTGAGGCCCTGCCTGATCCTGGAATAAGGCCGGGCAGACCGGTCTGGGTTCCGGAACTCAAGTTTCCGGAATATCAAAACCGGATCAAGGTCATCAAGAAGCATATTGAACAGGGTGATACTTATCAGGTCAATTACACCTACCGTCTGCGGACCCGGCTGGAACAGGATCCTTTTTGTTTTTTCACCTGCCTGGCCCAAAGTCATGATCCTCCTTTTGCAGCTTTTGTTGACACCGGGCAATACTCTGTGTGCAGCTTTTCTCCGGAACTCTTTTTCAAGCTGACCGGAGATATTCTGGAATCCAGGCCCATGAAAGGGACCCTTGCCCGCAGACCTGCATTCTGGCCGGACCAGTCCCAGGCGTTAATGCTCCGGTCATGCGACAAAAACAGGGCTGAAAATGTCATGATTACAGACATGGTCCGAAACGACCTGGGAAGAATTGCCGACCCGGGCAGCGTTGAGGTTAAAGACCTTTTCCAGGCTGAAAAGTATCCGACTCTCTGGCAGATGACTTCCAGGGTCAGTTGTCGGACCAGGGCAAGGCTCGGCTCGGTCATGGGGGCCCTGTTTCCTCCGTCTTCCATTACCGGTGCTCCCAAACCGTCCACCATGAAGATCATTGCCGGTCTGGAAGTTTCGCCCCGGCGTATCTATACCGGCTGCATCGGATATGCCGGGCCAGGACGCCGGGCTCAGTTCAATGTGGCCATCAGAACTGTCCTGGTGGATAACAGAACCAGACAGGCCGAATATGGTGTGGGCGGAGGGATAGTCTGGGATTCAACCCCGGAAGACGAGTGGAATGAATGCAAAACCAAGAGCAGGGCTCTGCACAGGATCAGCCCGGAGTTTTCACTCCTGGAAAGCATTCTCTGGACCGGAAAGGGCGGCTATCACCTTTTGGGAGCCCACATGGCAAGGCTTAAAGAGTCAGGTGTTTATTTTGATTTTTGCGTAGATATGAAAAAGGTACTGAGTTCGCTCCGGGAGTTTGGAAAAAATCTCGGAGCCAGGGACTGGAAGGTCAGGCTTCTGGTTGATAAAACAGGCCGGATAAGGATTCAAAAGCAGGTGGTTGAAGATCTTCCCAGTCCCTTTCTGCTGAGTCTGGCAGCAGGGGGAATAAGTTCTGATGACCCTTTTTTGTATCATAAGACAACCAGCCGCAGGGCATTTGATGACGCAGGGTCTTCAAACCCCAAGGCCCACAGTACTCTTTTCTGGAATGAAAGGGGGGAGATCACTGAAGCCTCCATGGCCAACATCGCCCTGGAAATAGGGGGGATTCTCTGGACTCCTCCTGTAAGAAGCGGTCTGCTGGCCGGGACTTACAGACAGTTTCTGCTGGCATCAGGTGTCCTGCAGGAAAAGGTTCTTTATTTAGAAGATATGCAAAAATGCTCCGGAGTATTTTTGATCAATTCGGTCCGGGGCATGTTCCGGGCAAAGCTGACCTAAGGTCCTGCAGTCTTCTTAATATAGCCGGGAAAAGGTTCGAACCGTGCTTTCTGAAGGAAGGCAGGCGTCCATGGCAGGCCTGACAATTGAGGTCCTTTTTGGAGCAAAGTGTATTGATATTTTTCTTTTGCCTGCTTTCCGGCCAGGGCTGAACAGGTTGTCTGCCAGGTGCAGCAATGAGAAAAGATCTCTTGTCCTGGACAGGGGGCAGACTACTCCTGGCCACTGCCTCGGTGGGTATGGATATCAGATTTTATTCCCGGGTTTTACTCCAGAGTTCAAGACCTGCTTCAGCTTGGAGATGACATATTCTGTTTCTTTACCCAAAGGGGCAGTTCTTTTCTCATAAGCAGGCTGCAGTCGGATGAACCCCGGTTCAGTCAAAATGATGCAGATAGTCTTCATAGCCGGCTTGCTTCATCTTGCTGACCGGGATGAATCTCAGGGCTGCTGAATTGATGCAGTACCTTTTTCGGTCTGGTTCAGGTCCGTCATCAAAGACATGGCCAAGATGAGAGTCGGCCTGCCTGCTTCGGACTTCAGTTCTGACCATGAAAAGCTTTTGGTCTTGGTGCTCTGTTACACTGTCCGGGCTTATGGGCCGGGTAAAGCTTGGCCAGCCTGTTCCTGATTCAAACTTATGGGTTGAACTGAATAAAGGCTCCCCTGACACCACGTCAACATAGATGCCCGGCTCCCTATTGTCCCAGTATTCATTCCTGAAAGGGGGTTCGGTTCCGTTTTCCTGGGTGACCATAAACTGGATGGGGGTCAGGATGTTTTTGAGGTTGGCCCTGGAAGGCCGGTCATGACTCATTTCTTGCTCCCTGGGTGTTTATCGCTGGCTGTATAATCAATTGATTCATTAAGAAACCTAATTGAAGGCTTGTCTGCTTTGCCTTGCTTAACCATGGCCTGCTGGTCATGGCCGATTCTGATCAGTTTTTTATCTCTGGCAAGCCGGTCTGTGGCTCATTTACTCATTATTCATATATAGGATTCCTGGCAGGGCCTGGCAAGGACACCTGATGTCCTGGCCCTCATGGGTGAATTTCCTGGATGGATCCGGAAAATTTATTTGTGCAAACAACAAAATAGTTTTTTCTTCCATCAGCCACAGACGTGGCCTCCCAGATTTATCTGTTTTGCCTTGTTAATGATTTCAAGCTGCTGTGGATAGTGATGATTTGCAAACTTTCTGTTGACAATCCAGTTACAAGTATTTAAATACTCTCTTCCCGGCTCGGAAAAGTCGGGAAGTGATCTTTGATTCTCAGCTATAAAGTCGAAACTTTAAATAATTAAAAAAATGATTGACAAGAAATTGAAAGTCATCTAAAAATTATAGTTTCGACATCATGTTCCTTGACAATTAAATAGTGAGCCGATTTTTAAGATTCAAGTAGGTTTTTCATTTTCGAGTGGAAGCTTACGGGTCTAGTTTGTTTTGAATGAGTTACTAATAGGTAGCTTTCTAGTTATTTTAACTGGAGGGTTTGATTCTGGCTCAGAATGAACGCTGGCGGCGTGCCTAACACATGCAAGTCGAGCGAGAAAGGGGGCTTCGGTCCCTGAGTAAAGCGGCGCACGGGTGAGTAACGCGTGGATAATCTACCGAGAGGACCGGGACAACTTTGCGAAAGCGGAGCTAATACCGGATGGTCTGCATTTGTTTATTGCATATGTAGTAAAGGATGGCCTCTGA